>JAQGJA010000051.1 GCA_028290805.1 Alphaproteobacteria bacterium | reverse complement strand
GCTGTTGCCAGTACAGAAACGCCTCCGTCGTCATCGCCGTCACCTGCACCGCGCTGAACGAGCCCATCGAGGCGCGGATAACTTCGGGGTTAAAGGGGTCGCAGCAGGGGCCGATTAAAAGGATGTTTCGTACATTTACCGCATGCGCCGTGCGCATGATCGTGCCTAGGTTTCCGGGGTCGCGGATTTCTTCCAAAGCGAGATGGAAATCGGCTATTGCGGGCGTTTCCCACATGCGTTGTTTAAAGACGCCGATGACAGGTTGGGGGTTGTCTTTTTTGCTTATTTTTTCGAGGATTTCTTTTGAAACATATATTGCGCTCTCATCCAAACCTCCTCCATTGAATGGAGAGGCTGGATGAAGGATTTTATCCCCTTGCACGAACAACGTCACGCATTCCCACCCATTATCAATCGCCGCCGCGCAAGGCTCTTCGCCTTCGACCAGGAATAATCCCGTCTCATCGCGGTATTTTTTCTGCTGCAGGCTGGCCGCTTCTTTTACTAAGGCATTCTGCAGGCTGGTAACGATTTTCATCGCCGCACGCCGCGCGTGAACATGGAGGTGGGCAATAAACGTCCTTCCCCCTCTTCCTGCACGAATAATTCGCCGCATTCGATCTGTAATCCTTGCGCGGGTTTCATATCCGCCATTAATTGCCCAAAGGCCATCGCCGAAGCGCGGATGGCGTAGGAGGTCATTAAAATAAACGAGCCGCTATCGGGCTTCAGCACTTCGAGGCAATCATAAAGATGCGCGGGCAAATCCAAAAACAGATCCCAGGTTTCGCCATTGGGCCCGCGGCCGAATTTGGGCGGGTCCAGCAAGATGCCGTCATACTTATTGCCGCGTTTTACTTCACGCTGCACGAATTTGATCGCGTCTTCCACGATCCAGCGGATCTTCCAGTTTGGATCGTTCAGATCCTGGTTTTCGCGCGCCCAGGTGATGGCTTTTTTCGAGGCATCGACATGGGTGACCTCCGCCCCCTTTGCCGCCGCAACCAGGGAATGGACGCCGCTATAGGCAAAGAGGTTGAGGATTTTCATGCCGGGTTTAACCTGGCTGTCCAGCCATTCCCAGTGGGCGCATTGTTCAGGGAAAAAACCGACATGGCGGAAATTGGTCAGGCGGCCGAAAAACTTCACATTGTTAAAAGACGTTTCCCACTGCTCGTGCCGTATCCCCTGGTTCTGCCAGCGCCCGTGCACGGCCTCGTCTTCGGCATTGCCGCCCATAAATACGGCATCGGCGCGTTCCCATTCCTGGACCAGGCGCGGCTGCCACATGGCCTGGGGCTCGGGCCGGTCGATCAGGTAACAGCCCATGCGTTCCAGCTTGCGGCCCAATCCGCTATCGACCAGCGCGTAATCTTCCCAGCCTTCGGTGATCAATGTTTCCAATTTCATGAGCAACAGGATAAAGCCGATCAGGCCAAAGGCCAAGGATAATCAAGCATGAATTTCTGATAACGCTTTTCCAAAGCGGCCATGTCGGCCATTGATTCCGGCGTCACATCGACGCCGTAAAAATCATGCGCCGCGCTGATCGACTGCTTGAAATGGCGCAACGGGGTCAGGCCGAATTTGCCGATAATGCGGTTGCCCCAATAAGTGGTCGGATTGGCGAATATCTTTTTCAGATGCAAGCCGCCATACAAATTGCGGATCATGCCCGCGCCACAGGAAATAAGGGCCGCTGCGCATTTCCTGCTGCGCCAGCTTTCCAGTTCTTTGACCGCAATGCCGGAGATATACAGATATTGCGCAAAGCGCATGGTTTCCGGCGGCAGGATATAATCGGCTGTCAGGTCTTCCTCGCGCAATTCCTGCGCCTCCATCAATGCACCGCATTCCATGGTAACAGGAAGAATTTCGACAAAGCCCACCAATTCATCGCCGTCAAACGCATAGGTGATATTATGCGGATTCTTCTTTTTCCATTCCTGCAGCGTTGCACGCTCGGCCGTATCGACGGTGAAATAATAATCGGTAATCGGAATGCTGAGATGCGTCAGTTCATAAGGCGGAGCGTGATGGATGCGAAACTGGGTCATGCCCGCGATCTTAGAGCAGACGCCCTAACGAATCTTAAATTCGCGCGGTTTTTGGTTATAGGCCATAGTAGTCACAGGGACAATTTCGTCATCAATCAACAGGCTCACTTCGACATAATTAAAATTCGTATCATTCCGCAGGAACATGCCCTCATGCGTTTCGGTAAATTCCTGGCGCTTTGCCTGAAAGACGGAGTCCCGGGCAGAAGGAGGCAGGCCGCGCATCTGTTTGGTGATCGAATCCAGCGTAATATCCACCAGGTCGCGGGCCGCTTCGATTTTTTGCTGTTTTCGCTCAGCGTTGTTGCACTTGTTGACAACAAAACCCGCGGTAAGTGCTGTAATGGCCAGGGCCAAACCTGTTTTAGCTGTCCCGTTCATTTCGATCCCTCCAGGATAACAAGGCCAGAATAGCGATAAGGAAAGGATATGTCTATAAGACGATCAAGGGACATTATTCAGAATCAAGCCAAAAGAAACCCTGGCTTTGCAAGCGGGGAATTTGGAGAACGCCTATTTTATTATGAAACCCGGCTGTACCTTCAGGAATTTTTCGCCTTTCGGGTCATAGCGGTCCAGGATTGGATCGACCGCGCCGGTATTGTGCATAGCAGCCACCGCGCCGTTCAGCATATTCAAAAGATCGGTCTCACCTTTTTTGACGGAAAAGCCGTTATTATACGCCCCCAGCATTTTTCCGTTGAAAAGCTGTTTCACCTTGCCGGGATTATGCGTGATGAAATTAGTCGCCGCTGCCGGATCGATAATGGTTGCATCCGCTTTTTTGGTTGAAACATCCAGCAGCATTTGGCCCGCATCCGCCGTGGTTGTTAGCGTGTTTAATTTCGCCAATGGAAAATTATTCTGCACCAATTCCGTGCTGAGATCGCCATCGATACCTACAAATTGAATACCAGGCTTGTCCAGATCACTGCGCGAGAGAAAACGCGTCTCATCCGCCCGTGCATAGGCAAAAACAGGCGTGAAGTAATAAGGCGCGGAATAATCGATTTGCTTTATCGTCGTTAAAATCCACGGGCCATCACCGCAGATCGCATCGATCCTGCCAGATTGCAGATCAATGACTTTATTGCTGAACACATATTCGACGTATTCCACTTTCAGGCCAAGAAGCTTGAATGTGGCATCGGAAAGATCCTTTACCAGACCGGATAGTTCCTTGGTATTCGGATCGACGTCCCAGTACATCGGCCATGGCGAATAACCGCATTTGATCGTGCCCGTGCGCATGACTCGTTGATAGGCCGTTTCCTTGTCGGCGGCATAGAATGAATTGATAGCAACAATAATAGTATTGCTAAAAAATATGTTCTACAAAAACGCATAAGACTCTCCTTTAGGTCAATTATTCTTTTTATCAGCCATGTTTAATAACAGCCTTTTCAAATCATTCCGCTCGATTTCATCCAAGGTGCAAAGCTGCAATGAATCCAGCATCCAGACGCCGTCCACGGCCAGAAAGATCAACATCGCAAGCACCGAGTTTTTGCCGAAAGCGCGGATCTCGGCAAAATTGCGTTTGTAATGTTCCTTCACCACTTCCAGCAATTCCGGATCATTTGCCGCAGCTGCCATCACCGCCGTGCTGGATTGATGATAGCGGTCGCTCTTCTCGAACGAGGCGAGGATATAGGTTTTCACCCCGACCAATCCCGTCTGTTCAATCTCTTCGGCGATGCGCAGTCGTTTTTCCTCAAACGAGTCAATCATCCGCTGTACCATCGCGCGCAACAAAGCTTTCTTGCTGGGATAATGATACAAAATCCCGCCTTTGCTTAGTCCGGTCTGTTTGACCAGCTCGTCAAAGGTCAGATGCGCCGCACCCAGACTCATGACGACGTCTTCCGCCGCATCCAGAATGCGGGTTTTCTTGGTTTGTGGTGAAATCGAATCGAGCATCTATACCGTCCAGTTGGTACAGTAACCCGTTTCCGGAAAATTATGCAATAAAAAAACCCCGCCGAAGCGGGGTTTAATTTACAAACTGGTTGATTAACTAACCTTCGTCCCGGCGCTGCCGAACTCGGACACATCGACCTTGACACCCGGTCCCATCGTGGAACTGATGCTGATCTTTTGCAGGTAGACGCCTTTACTAGAGGCCGGTTTGGCGCGCAGCAAAGCTTCGACCAAGGCTTTGATGTTCGCAAGGATCATCTCTTCCGACATGCTAGCCTTGGCAACGCCGTTCTGGACGATACCGGCTTTTTCAGCGCGGTATTCGATGGCGCCGGCTTTGGCTTCGGTGACGGCCTTGGTGACATCCATGGTGACGGTGCCCAGTTTGGGGTTTGGCATCAGGCCCTTCGGACCCAGGACTTTACCCAGACGGCCGACCAGCGGCATCAGATCCGGTGTGGCGATCAGGCGGTCAAAGTCGAACTTGCCGGCCAGGATGGATTCGGCCAGATCGTCGGAGCCGACGATATCGGCTCCGGCTTTGGTCGCTTCATCGGCTTTGAGGCCGCGGGCCATGACGGCGACGCGGACGGATTTGCCCGTGCCATGCGGCAGGGAAAGCATGCCGCGAATGTTCTGGTCCGACTGGCGGACAACGACACCCAGATTGACGGCGACATCGATGGTTTCATCGAATTTCGCCTTGGCGTTTTGTTTGACGAGGGCAACGGCCTGGGTCAGCGTATAAAGTTTGTCGCTGGTGACGGCTTCGTTGGCTGATTTTAAACGTTTTCCGATTTTGGCCATGTTCTTAACCCTCCAACACTTCTACGCCCATGGCGCGGCAGGAACCGATGATCATGTTCATGGCGCCGTCGACGTCTTTGGCGTTAAGATCGGCCATTTTCTGTTCGGCGATCTCTTTGATCTGGCTGCGTTTGATGGTGCCGACTTTTTCGGTGCCGACTTTCGCCGCGCCTTTTTTAATGCCGGCGGCTTTCATGACGTAATAGGTCACGGGCGGTTTTTTGATCAGGAATGTAAAGGAACGGTCGGAGTAATAGGAAATCACGACCGGGCAAGGCATGCCCTTTTCCATTTCCTGCGTCTGGGCGTTGAACGCCTTGCAGAATTCCATGATGTTCAGACCGCGCTGGCCCAAAGCGGGACCGATCGGCGGGGAAGGGTTAGCAGAACCGGCAGCAACCTGCAATTTGATCTGCCCTTCGAGTTTACCTTTAGCCATATAATGCCTCTAAAGTGAAGGATTGAGGGGTCGTAGTACGCTGCACGGCATGGCTTTAAGACGACCGGAATCGCCCATTTTCCGCTTGCTCCTACGGGGGATGAAGCGCCGTTATAGGGGGTAAGGGGAGGGAATGCAAGAAAAACTTGCCCTTTTTGCAAGGCCGGTTAAGCTTTCTTCTTCGCCAAAGGAGACAGTCATGCCAACATTGCAGCAATTAATGGATTCATGGGACTTTGAACGCATCACCGGCATAAGCGCCGCGCATGGTTTTGAGTCGGAGCATCCCGATCATATCCCTTCCCCGCTCAGCTTGCAGCCATTTACAGGGGAGATTGTCGGCACCATTCAGTATGACGAAGAAAACGACGATCTGAAAATCATTCCACTTTCAGCCCAAAAGCCCAAGGGCCCTTAGAAACCTCATTGGCAAAAGATAATGGCGGCTCGGCAAACGTTACCCGTTTAATCCGCACAAATTCCTCGACCGGAATACCCAGCACGGCGTCATAGACGGAGTCGATGCCGCCGAACATGGCGTTGTTGAAGTCCAGGCCCATTTCTGTGGTAGCCGTTCGGACGCTGGCTTCGTCTGGGCCTTCGATCTCCATAAAGGGCGAAAGGCCGGGCCAGGTGTCGAGGCAGATCTCGACCTGGTTTTTGGTCCAAATCTCGCGCTTGTTTTCCTGTTCACCCGATTTACTAAGGCCGGCAGCCTGCATAAAAGCGAGGGCATCGGCATATTGGCGGGCGGGGTCCTCACCCAGCGGCAAGGTCAGCATGAATTCATGCGTGCCGTCGATGCGCGTCTTGTCCACGATATGCTTGATGCTGAGGGTGATGGCGTCTTTTTCCCAGCGTACCCTGCCCCATTTATGCGCGTCGAAGATGGGGAAATCGAAGGTTTGGCGGCGGAACATGAATTCGGGCATGGTGCATTCATAACCGGCGGCTGTTAATTTGCCGCGGAATTCATCCTTGTCGATATCCAGGAATTTCGCTTCATATTCGATGGGCATGCTTGTCCTTTACCGCTTTGTAAAAATCTTGCCTTCTGCGCCTGGCTGTTATATTATGACATAAATAACCCCGCAATAAAAGCGCACGGCCCAGATGTCCCTGATAGAAAATATTTTTAATTCCTTTGAAGGCGAGTGGAACCTGGAACGTAAGGTCATGCCCCTGGCGAATGCGATGGGCGACCCGCTTTCGACGGCCCAAGGCAAGGCTGTGTTCAAAAGAGTCGGCGATACGCAGGTCCTGGCGTATAAAGAAAAAGACACGCATCTTCTTCAAGACGCTACCGAGCCGCTGGAATTTTACCGGCAATATAAATATGAGTTGACGGACGATCTTATCGCTGTGCGGTTTGATGACGGCCCGGATAAAGGCGCGCATTACCAAAGCTATTTTTTTAATAAAGAAATACGCGGGTCAAGAAAGATTGATGCGCTTGTACCCTATGAGGTGCATCGCTGCGGCGATGATGTCTATAGCGCCTATTACGATATCGACAGCGATAACGACTTTACCTTGACCACGGCTGTTCATGGCAAGGAATATCTGATTAAAACCCGTTTTACACGACAGCCTTAACTTACGTCTTATCTCTGCAGATTCACTTTTTCGTTCTCGCCGCCTTCGGGACGTTCGCCGGTCAGGACAGCCTTGGCATAGCCATAGGCATAGAGGAACGTGCTGGACGGGCTGTCCCAGTATTCCGCCTGTTCCGGGGTGACGCAGATCAGGCCGATATTCGGGTCTCCCTTGCCTTTGGGGAACCAGGTGCGCAGATGCTCGGACCAGTATTCGCGAATCAGCACTTCATCATTCACGATGCGCGCCGTACCGTTGATTGAAACGTAGTTCTGCGCGGACGGGTCGGAATAGCTGAGCAATACATGCGGGTTCTTGGCGATTTCCTGCATCTTGGGTGAGTTTTTATCCGTAAAAAACCACAAAGTATTATCGAATTTTTCCTGGTGCGCAGCCATCGGGCGGCCATAGAGGCGGCCGTTTTCGTCCTGGGTCACCATCAGGGCGATGCGGATATCCTTGATCATCTCCCAGACTTTGTCGCGGGCTTCTTTATCACTGACGGGTTTGGCTATATCGGTCATTGAAAATTCCTTTTATTTAAATTACGAGGCCAACCTGCCCTGCCCGGTATAAATAATCCATGAGAAGATGGCCTTTCTTTTCTTTTTGGATTAATACGAGGTTGAAATGACTGCCGCCACCCTGGTTCATTTCAATGCTGAACGCATTACCGATATCTTGTACCATGAATGGGGACATGAACTTGTCAGTTAGGATGAGGCAACCCGTAAACGGTATCAGGCTATCGGAAATCCCTGTTCAAATCGGCATTGACGAAGAGACAGCATGCATCCCCCGCTTTCGGCCGCCGCATCGAACGCCCGCGAGAGCTGAGGAAATTTTTAGAGAATAATACCGGGCTGGTAACGGGCGCAAAACCGCCCTCCATGCCTGGCCCCGCCATTATGATCCGGTTAGCGGGATCATCAGTAGGCAGGAATAAATAATTATTCCCGGTTCTTCTCAACCTGCGAGAAATCCAGTTCGACCGGAGTCGCGCGGCCGAAGATCGAAACGGAAACAGTCAAACGCGTCTTGTCCTGGTCGACGTTTTCGACGACGCCGGTGAAGGAATTGAATGGGCCGTCGACGACTTTTACCGTCTCGCCGATTTCGTACAGGATCTGGGTGCGTGGACGCTCGGCGCCTTCCTGGAGCTGTTTCATCAGGCGTTCGGCTTCGGCGTTGGAAATCGGCGCAGGCTTGCCCTTGGCGCCCAAAAATCCGGTGACGCGGGGGATATCCTTGACCAGGTGCCAGGTCGTATCGTTCATATCCATGCGGACCATGATATAGCCGGGAAATACCTTGCGCTCGACATTGGCTTTTTGGCCCCGCTTTATTTCGATCACGTCTTCCGTGGGGACCAGGATTTCCTGGAAGGATTCCACCAGGCTTTGCTTTTCCGCTTTTTTGCGGATTTCATCGGCGACGGATTTTTCCGAGCCAGAGTAAGCGTGCACAACATACCAGCGATGCGTCATAAATATACCTAAACCCCAAGAACCAGTTTGAGAAGCCAGCTGATCACCTGATCGACCGTAAATAAAAAGAGCGAAGAAATCGCGATCATGATCGAAACCAGGATTGTCGCCGTGCGCGTTTCGGTCGCGCTGGGCCACACGACTTTGCGTGTTTCGCGTTTGACCTCATCGAAAAATTGCAGCGGATTAAACCCGGCCATCTTGTCTCATTCCTTCTGTTTGGCGCTCACTATACATGGGAATACTGGCAGGAGCGACAGGAATCGAACCTGCAACCCCCGGTTTTGGAGACCGGTGCTCTACCAATTGAGCTACACTCCTAAAGGATTTCCATGCATTCAGCGCTGAAGCCAAAGGTTTAGCTAAGGATACGGATTGAATCAAGAGAAAAGGATGAATTCAACAAAAACATCCTGACCAGCTATCTATATTTTACGGCTTTATAATAAAGGCGGGCCGAGAAGTAGAGTGCGCTGCAGAGTTTTTCTCAAAGCTGGGCAATTTGCCGTTCGCATAATGAGCCAAATCAGGATTAAATATCTCTATATAGCTTATCAAGCGCTGACTATTCGTAGCCCGGCCAACATTAATAATGGCGTCAGAAGCAGCCTCAATCGTATCTTTTGGCGCTCCAGGCATGATAATCTCTTCTGTCGTTTGGGCGAAATTGATTAGCGACGCGTAATCAACACCCTTTTCGTATAAATCCATCATCGCATTATTCATGCTTGCAGGTAAAATAACAGGCTTGTTATCTTGTTTGGTGACTTTATTTACATATATTAAGTTAGCTGAAGTTATGGAATCGGCTTCTTCAGATATTGCTGTCTTAACTGCGTTCATGTTTTCCTCCCAAAATAACTATAAGTAAGAAGTGTATAACAAACAGTCGAATAAAGCAATAAAAAACCCCGGCTATAAACCGGGGTTTTTATTAAGCCTTTCTTATTACTTGCTGATCTTCGCAACGACGCCGGCGCCGACGGTACGGCCGCCTTCACGGATGGCAAAGCGCAGGCCTTCTTCCATGGCGATCGGGGCGATCAGTTCGACATTGATGTTGACGTTGTCGCCCGGCATGACCATTTCGACGCCCTCTGGCAATTGCACGATACCCGTCACATCCGTCGTGCGGAAGTAGAACTGGGGACGGTAATTGGCAAAGAACGGAGTATGGCGGCCGCCTTCTTCTTTCGACAGAATGTAAACCTCAGCCTGGAAGCCCGAGTGCGGCGTGATCGAACCGGGCTTGGCCAATACCTGGCCGCGCTCGATATCTTCACGCTTCACACCGCGCAGCAAAGCACCGATATTGTCGCCGGCCTGACCCTGGTCAAGCAGCTTGCGGAACATCTCAACGCCCGTGCAGGTCGATTTGATGGTCGGACGCAGGCCGATGATCTCGATCTCTTCGCCGACTTTAACGATACCGCGCTCGACACGGCCGGTAACAACCGTACCGCGGCCCGAAATCGTGAACACGTCTTCAACCGGCATCAGGAAGGGTTTGTCGACCGGGCGGTCCGGGGTTGGAATGGTCGTATCAACCGCTTCCATCAGTTTCAAAATGGCTTCGCGGCCCAGGCCGTCGGACTTGCCGTCCAAAGCCGAAACAGCCGAACCCTGGATCACAGGGATATCGTCGCCTGGGAAACCGTATTTGGAAAGCAGTTCGCGGATTTCGAGTTCAACCAGCTCCAGCAATTCCTTGTCGTCGACCAGGTCGCATTTGTTCATGAACACAACCAAAGCAGGAACGCCGACCTGGCGGGCAAGCAGGATATGCTCGCGCGTTTGCGGCATCGGGCCGTCGGTGGCGGACACAACCAGGATCCCGCCATCCATCTGCGCGGCACCCGTGATCATGTTCTTGACGTAGTCGGCGTGGCCGGGGCAGTCAACGTGCGCATAGTGGCGGTTGGCCGTTTCATATTCCACGTGGGCCGTATTAATCGTAATACCGCGGGCGCGCTCTTCAGGGGCCGCATCGATATCCGCATAAGCCTTGAACTCGGCCCCGCCGCTTTCAGCCAGAATCTTCGTGATCGCAGCCGTCAATGACGTCTTGCCATGGTCAACGTGACCGATAGTCCCAATGTTAACGTGAGGCTTGTTTCTCACAAATGCTTGACGTGCCAT
>JAQGJA010000040.1 GCA_028290805.1 Alphaproteobacteria bacterium | reverse complement strand
TTGAATTCTTTCGCAGGTAGCGCTTTTTCAGGCTGCTGGCAGGCAAGCGTCGTCATGGTCAAAACCGACAGTGCAAATTCTTTTAGCATAGGCGCTCTCCTGTATATGATACCATAATAAAGAGATTTGCACAGATGTCACGTTTTTTATTGAAGGTTCTTAGAACTAATCGCCCTGGATATCAGCGTGTGTTTTCCCAATCCGTGTCAAAGCCTTTTGGCGGCTTGAAGATAAAGAGCGTGGCGGGAAGCTGGATGCCGGTCTGAATAGTGCTGAGCGACACTTCGGTGACATTTCCGGTACCGTCGGCCACGCGCCATTTTTGCAGCTGCAGCGGGTTTTCGCTGAACATCAGGCGGACATCGCCGGCCTGGGGGTTTTTGCTTTCGACCAGGGTCAGAACAAGCGTGTTTTTCTCCGGCCGGCGCAAGGCGGCAACCTCCAAATCGCCCGAGAGTTTGATTTTCTTGCGCAACAGGAAATCGGCAGGTGTCGAACCGATGGGCGCATTGGAATAATTCTTGACGCCATTATCCCAATAATGGACCAGCAAGCCGTCGGCCACGATGTAATCGGATTTCGGAGCATCATATTCGAAACGCAGACGGCCGGGGCGGCGCAGGTAAAACGTGCCACTATCGACGGTGCCGTCCTGGTTCCCTTGCGAAAAATGCGCCTTCATCGTAGTGATATTGTTCAGATAGGCCTGAATCTTTTCCAGCATCATCTTTTGTTCTGCGGGGGCGAATTCCTGGGCGCGTGCCGGGGCGCAAAGAAACAGGGAAACAAGCGCAGCATAAAAACCGGCTTTGATCGCAGAGTTAAACATTTTTCGCCCCATAGGTTTTTTCGACATAGTTTTGTACCATCGTTTCAAATTCATTCGCAATCATATCGCCGCGAAGCGTGGCGACTTTCCTGCCTTCTATATAAACGGGCGCGGAGGGGATTTCCCCCGTGCCGGGCAAGGAAATGCCGATCGTGGCATGTTTGCTTTCGCCCGGGCCGTTGACGATACAGCCCATCACGGCGACGGTCATGGTTTCCACCCCGGCATATTGCGTCTTCCATTGCGGCATTTTGCGGTCCAGGAAAGATTGGATGTCTTTGGCCAGATGCTGGAACGTGTCGCTGGAGGTGCGGCCGCAGCCGGGACAGGCCGTCACGCTGGGACGGAAGGAACGCAAAGACAGCGATTGCAAAATATCCTGGCAGATGCGCACTTCTTCGGCGCGGTCTTCGCCGGGGATGGGGGTCAAAGACACGAGGATCGTGTCGCCAATGCCCTGCTGCAATAAAATAGCTAAAGCAGTGGCTGATGCGACCGTGCCCTTGCGGCCCATCCCCGCTTCGGTCAGGCCGACATGCAGCGCGTAATCGGAAAGATGCGCCAGCATCTGATAGGCTTTGATCACCGCCTGCACGCGCGATAATTTGCACGACAGGATGATCTTGTCGCGGCTCATGCCGATCGATTCCGCCAAAGCCGCCGATTGCAGGGCGGACTGGATCACGGCTTCGATCTGTACTTCTTCGGTGCTCAACGGATTTTCCCGCTTGAGATTATCGTCCAGATTCTGCGCCAACAACGCCTGGTCCAAACTGCCCCAGTTCACCCCGATGCGCACGGGCTTGTCGTGACGCAGTGCGATTTCAATCATCTCGGCAAATTGCCGGTCGCGCTTTTCGCCGAAACCGACATTGCCGGGATTGATGCGGTATTTGCTTAAGGCGCTGGCGCAGGCGGGAAATTCTTTTAATAAACGGTGGCCATTATAATGGAAATCGCCGACGATCGGGACAAAGCAATTCTTGCTCGCCAAAGCCTCGACGATATAGGGCACCGATTTTGCGGCATCCGCATTATTGACAGTGATGCGCACGATTTCCGAACCGCTTTCATGCAGATGCAGAATCTGTTCAACGGTGGCGACAGAATCTTCAGTCGGGGTCGAGGTCATGGATTGCACCACAACAGGCGCATTGCCGCCGATCAGCACATTGCCGACGGAAACGGGAACGGTTTTGTGGCGCGGCATCATTGCAATCGGCTACGCAAGATAATCGGCAAAATACGCATCTTCGTTATCATCGGGATGATCGAATGTGTAATCGCCGATGAAGCTATATTGCCATTCGTCATTGACCTTGCTCAGGCGGCAGAAAACCTGGCCGGTTTCATCCGTCTCTTCAAAGGGGATTTCCTTGGTGAAATAATTCTGGTTATCGGTCATGTTGGTCATGCGCATGCGGGCCCTGGCGCTGTCGCCCGGGTCAAAGGCGTTGTCAATGCGGACATAGATGATCAGGTGAACGATACTGGGCGCAAGTTTCGACAATTCAATCGAAAGCTCTTCATCAATGGCGGCGGCCTTGCCGGTTTCCTCGTCGCCGGAATGATAGATGGACTGGTTTTCATTCACGTCGCGCCCGATGCCCGGCAGGATGGCATCGACGCATTTCCCCGCGGCATCGAACGCGTAACAGCACAGATCCAGGTCACAGGCCGCGTCGCGGTATTCGCCGAAAAGCTGCTCGCCCAGCGCGCTGCTTTGTTGCAACCGGCTGCGGATATTTTTCAACAGGCCCGGCTTGCGGTTTTTTTGCGCGTCCTCGGTCGCATCCCAGTCCAGGAAAAAAGAAACGCGCTTGGTGGTCGGGATGGCGATGGCGGTCATGGACGGGGCTCCGGGAAAGGGGGGATATGCGGGGTAATATACAGGTTTTTATAAAAAAGAGAAAGGCGTATTAGGGGTAAGAAAGTAAGGTTAACCGCAGAAGGCGCAGAGATTAAGGGAGGGCCGCAGAGAAGATTTCTATACC
>JAQGJA010000011.1 GCA_028290805.1 Alphaproteobacteria bacterium | reverse complement strand
CCGGTATTAGCCTTGTTAATGCCGTCGTCGCGCTTGTGCTGTGGCGAAGGCTGGCGGCTTTGGGCAAGAGCCTGCGCCAGGTCAGCACAGGGCTGCAGCGGACCGAGCGGGAGATCGGGCAGCACCGTTTCGTGCTGGCGACCTTAAGCGGGCTGCATAAAAAATCCGAGGATCTGGAGAAGAAAGACGTCGAACCTGCGGAAGCTGCCATGGTTGAAGAAGCGGCCGTGGAACCGCCTGCTGAAGAAAACCTGACTGCCGGGCTGAAGGACGGGGAAATCCTGAATTTTGTGAAAAAGGCCTTGCAGAATGACCAGGTTTCCATCCTGCACCAACCAATTGTCACCTTGCCGGACCGGACTGTGCGCTATTACGAGGTGTATTCGCGCATCCTGCTGGGGGACCAGGGGTTTATTCCGGCGCAAAAATTTATCTCGGTGGCGAAAAACAATAACCTGATTGGGGCGGTGGATAATCTTTTGCTGCTGCGCTGTCTGAAAATCCTGAAAAACGGGCCTTTCAAGGAGCAGAACGCCCAGTTTTTCATCAATATCTCGATCCAGACGTTGTGCGAAAAAACCTATGTCAAGGATCTGGTGGATTTCCTGGGGGCCAACCCGCGTCTGTCTTCGCGGCTGATTTTCGAGATTACCCAGAAAGATTCCTTGTCCATGAATCCGCTGGCGAAAAAAGTGATGGAGGGCATGGCCCTTTTGGGCTGCCGCTTTTCCATGGACCAGGTCACGATATTGGGCATGGATATAAATCGCCTCTTGGATCAGAATATCGCTTTCGTTAAGATGGATGTGAAAGCGCTTGAAAACGAGATGTCCAACAGCCATGCAAAAATGCGGATCAAGCGGATTAAAAATCACCTGGATGCAAACGGCATCCAGGTCATACTTGAAAAGGTGGAAAATGAAAAGCAACTCCTCGGCCTGGTCGATCTGCAAGCCGATTACGGGCAGGGTTTCCTTTTCGGCCGCCCGGCGCCCTTGGAATAATTTGGGGAATAATCTGGGGAATAATCTGTGGAATAATCTGGCTATTATCGCCGTGCTGAGCATGCCTGGCATGGCTTTGGCGCAAACGCCCGTTCCAGCCGTGCCCGCGCTGGCCTTGCATGGCTCGCCGAAATATGGGGCAGATTTCACCCATGTCGATTACGTGAATCCCGATGCACCGAAAGGCGGCAATCTTACGCTGGATGCGCCGGGTTCTTTTGACAGCCTTAATCCATATATCATCAAGGGCCTGCCGGCATCGGGCCTGGGAATGATCTATCAGACATTGATGGAAAAATCGCTGGACGAACCGATGACCAGCTATGGGCTGGTCGCCGAAACCGTCACCATGCCCGAAGACCGTTCATGGGTCAGTTTTAAATTGCGCGAGCAGGCCAGATGGCAGGACGGCAAGCCGCTGACGGCCGAGGATGTGGTGTGGAGTTTCAACACGCTGATCAAACAGGGCCAGCCTTTTTACCGCAGCTATTACGCCAATGTGCAGGATGTTGCGGCCGTCAATGCGCATGAGGTGAAATTCATGTTCAAGGAAAAGAATAACCGCGAATTGCCGCTGATCGTCGGCGATTTGCCTATTCTTCCAAAACATTACTGGACAAGCGAAGGCCGCGATTTCAGCAAGACAACCCTTGTTCCGCCTTTGGGCAGCGGGCCTTACAAGATTAAGGAGGTCGCTTCGGGCCGCCGCATCGTTTATGAGCGGGTCAAGGATTGGTGGGCCAAAGATCTGCCGATCAATAAAGGCCGCTATAATTTCGACACGGTGACAATGGATTATTACCGCGACCCCAATGTGGCCTTCCAGGCGTTTTTGGCCGGCTCCGTGGATTTCCGCCAGGAAAACATCGCCAAATTATGGGCGCAAGGCTATGACCATCCGGCGGTGAAAAGCGGCCAGATCAAAAAGGAATCCATCGTGCACGGGCTGCCGACGGGCATGCAGGCTTTTGTCTATAATACGCGCCGCCCGCTGTTCCAGGATGCCAGCGTGCGCGAAGCTTTGGCTTATGCGTTTGATTTCGAATGGGCGAACAAGCAGCTGGCTTTTGGCAGCTATAAACGCTCGAGCAGTTTTTTCTCGAACAGCGAACTGGGCGCAACCATGCCGATTGGCGATGCGGAGAAAGCCTTGCTGGAACCTTATCGCGACCAGTTGCCACCGCGCGTTTTCACCGATGTCTATCAGCCGCCCAAGACCGGTGGCAATGGCGATATCCGCGCCAATCTGCGCCAGGCCGGCAAGATGCTGCAGGACGCGGGATGGACGATGCAGCAGGGCGTGTTGAAAAACGCCAAGGGCGAAGCCTTTGAATTCGAGATCGTCACCAACAGCCCGATGTTCGACCGCTGGCTGTTACCCTTTATCGGCAATCTGAAAAAACTGGGCATCGCGGCCCGTATCCGCGAAATCGATGCGGCACAATACGGGAACCGGATGAATGATTTCGATTTTGACATGACCGTAAGCAGCATGGGCCAAAGCCTGACGCCTGGAAACGAACAGGCCGCTTATTGGGGTTCCGCCGCCGCCGATACGCCCGGGGGCATGAACTTAAGCGGCATTAAAAATCCGGTGATCGATAAATTATTGCCTTATATCGTCCAGGCCAAAACGCGGGAGGAATTGATCACCGCAACGCGTGCATTGGATCGGGTATTGCAATGGAACTTCTATGTTATCCCGCAATGGCATATCAATAGTTTCCGCATTGCGTATTGGAATAAATTAGGCAGGCCCGAGAAAAATCCTCCCTATGGCCTGCCTTACGTCGATACATGGTGGGTAAATAGGGGCAGTTAGATCTGATTTTGCTTGGCCGCTTCCTCTTCTTCTCTGATCACGTCTTCGATGTCGTAATTGGCCGGATCGGGGGTCAGCGCGTCGTCATCGCGGCGAAAGGAACGGTCATTGCCCATGTTGCGGCCTTCGTCATCTTCATCGGCGACGTAACCCTGGTCGGTGCCATAAGGGCGGTCGTCCGCGCTGTCATACAGGCCCTGAACCTGGCTGGCGTCTTCTTCCGCATCCTGGTCGTCGCCGGAAACCAATTCACTGAACGGAATTTCTTCGATGGCGGGAAGGTCAAGATCGATCATTTCCGGATCGTTGGCGCTGATGTCTTGTGTAGGGTTGGGCATGTGCATTCTCCTGTAATTAGGTGACGTAATTAAATGAAGCCGGATTATTTTCCGGCGCGCGGCAATAAGGGTTCTATGCCGGGGTTGTCCTGGCCATCAAGCCCGTCTTTTTGCTGGTCCTTGGCGGGGCTGAAATCATCCCCTTCTGCCGGGGACACGGCCAGAGAATTCCAGTCCTTGCCGGTTTTGCTTTTTTGTTCGGTATTATCTTTTGGCGTGGACATGGCGCGCTCTCTTGCCGTGTTTAAGGGCGGTGTTCAGCGATAATCTGCTTTCCCAAGTAAAACCAAAAGAGGCCAAAGACGGATTTTTATAAGTGTCCGATAAGGGCGAATGATTCTTCCCGTTCATCCGGCGGCGGTTCCCAGCCAAAAATGCTGCGCCCGCCGAAACTGTGCGACGTCCGTGTTTCCTCGCGGATGATCGCCCCGACCGAAGGGCCCGAGACATGGCGTTCCAGCAGGCGCGACTGGTCGTCCAGGCGTTTCAGCGCCGCCGCTTCTTCGTCATTGCCCAGTTTTGCCTGTTGTACCGCCGATTTCAGCACCTGGATCGTGTTGTCGTAAACTTTGAGCGGCACGGGGAAGGGGTGCCGGTCCTTACCGCCATGGGCGATGGAAAACCGCGCCGGATCGCTGAAACGGCAGGGCGTGCCATGCACCACTTCCGCCGCCAGCGCCAAGGCGCGGACCGTGCGTTCGCCCACGCCCGGGATCATCAGCAATTCCTTGAAGTCGGCCGGACCGCGATCAGCGGCGGCGGCAATATTGCCGTGCAGGCGGCGTGTGATGATGTCGCTGGACCGCACGTCATGGTGATCGGGCATGACCAGATGCGGCAGCATTCCCTGGGCGACACGCGTGGCTTTTTGTGCGCCATATGCCTGCATCCTGGCCAAAGCCGCGCTGATCCCGTCCGGGCCCAGGGACCCCAATAATTCCAGCTGCGCCTTGCGCGAGGCTTCAGCGCGTTTATCGGTCAGGTTGATGATATTGCCCTGGTTCTGCCCGTCGATTGCGGCATGCGGTTCGGCAATGAAATCCGTCAGGCCTTCGGACAGCCAGTGATAACGGCGCGCCTGGCGCCTGCCGTCATTCATGCCCTGTTGCACCACGGTCCATTTGCCGTCTTCGGTGACAATGAAACTGTGCAGATAGAGCTGGAACCCGTCCTGGATGGCGGCACTGTCCACCTTGGCGATCAGGCGGCTGGCATCTCCTAAAGCCTCCCCGTCAATGCCGGTTTTATTGCCGACGAGGGTCAGCTCATGCGGTGTCTGGCGCGAATGTCTGCCGCGCCCGCCGCAGATATAAATGCCCAACTCGTTCTGCAGCGGATTAAGCCCGCGTTTGAGCGCACCCATCACGCTGGTCGTAATGCCCGAGGAATGCCAGTCCATCCCCATCACTGCGCCAAAAGACTGGAACCAGAAGGGATGGGCCAGCCGCCGTAATAATTCATCGCGCCCGTAATGATGCACGATGGCCTGGCTGATCACCGTGCCCAGTTTGGTCATGCGGTCGGCCAGCCAGGGGGGCACATGCCCGCCATGCAAAGGCAGATCAGCGCTTCCGGATTTTCGGGTCATTGACGTCTCACTATAAAAGAAGAATATAGCAGTTTATTC
>JAQGJA010000149.1 GCA_028290805.1 Alphaproteobacteria bacterium | reverse complement strand
GATCGAAGGGTTGCTGCGCGCGATCATCCATCAATCCGCGCCTGGCGTGAAAATCGAACTGACGCATGACCGGATTTTTATCGCCTGCCGCCCCGAACGCATGCCACGCGCTTTGCAGCGGTTTTTATTGCAGCATGCGGAAAAAATCATTGTGCCGCTGGCCCATGAAAAAGCCGCCGCCATCGGTAAGAAAATCGCAGGCATCCGCCTGCGCGACACAACCAGCCGCTGGGGCAGTTGTTCGCATGACGGGAATTTAAGTTTTTCCTGGCGGTTGATCTTGGCGCCTATAGATGTCATTGATTACGTCGTTGCCCATGAAGTGGCGCACCTTCAGCATTTCGATCACAGCCCTAATTTCTGGGGCTTGTGCCGTGAGTTATCGTCCAGCTATACGATGGGAAAACACTGGCTGAAATTGCATGGCGCAGCCTTGCAGCAGGTGCAGTTTTGATTAAAAAATATCTTTATAAAACGCTCTCGCCGGTGCGGAGATTATATTGGCGCTTTGCACAGCCAATCAAACTGGGCGTACGTGCCATTATATTCAATCCAGACAACCAGGTCCTGCTGGTCCAACATACTTATATTAAAGGCTGGTATCTTCCCGGCGGTGGCGTCGATAAAAAAGAAACATTGCCTGCTGCAATCAAACGCGAGCTTGAGGAAGAATTGGGAATAACAGCGTGCCGGATAAAGACATTGCTTGGGGTTTATACGAATAAATACGAATTAAAAACGGATCATATCGCCGTGTTTGTCGTGGACAATATCATCATACAGGATAAGAAAAATGCCGAAATTGCGGAATGGCGTTTTTTCGATCTGGAGAATTTGCCGGAAACGATTTCCCCTGGCAGCAAAAAACGTTTGCTGGAATATCAGGGATTAAAAGAAGTCGATTTTATCTGGTAATTATTTTTCCAGATAACTCGCCAGTTTCATTGCGACGCCGATCTTGCCGCTTACCTTCATTTTTCCGGTCAGGACGGCCATATTGGGATCGGAAGCACCGGCAAGGATTTTATTCATGGTTTCGGGCGAGAGGGCCAGGGTGGTATCGGCGTCTTCGATTTTTTCGTCTTGGACAATATTGTCTTTTGTGATGGAGAGGACGCCATCATCGCCGAAATCCAGCGTGACGTTATAGCCCAGAGGCGGAGCGTGTTTCAGGCGTTGTTCGAGTTGGGCCTTAATGGCATCGATCATATGAATTTCCTTTCCTATCCCTCGCCCTTTGGGGTAGAGGGAACTAATATTTAAGCCACTTTGAACTCTTCTTCACTCATATTCATCAGCGGTTTTGCACCGCTGCTCAGCATCGCAAACCGGCCCTGCACTTCGGGCAGCATGCGGTCGAAGAAGAATTTTCCGGTATGGATTTTAGCGGCATAGAATTCTTTTTGGCCGGGATCGATGGTCAATTTTTCATTCGCCGTGCGCATGATTTTCAGCCAGTACGAGCCCAGCACCACCAGCGAAAAGATGCGCAGATAATCGGTCGAGGCCGCACCGGCTTCGTTCTTGTCCTTAATCGCGCTTTGCCCGACCAACACGGTGGCCTGTTGTAATTTACCAACCGCCTTGCGTAACGCAAAAACATGTTCGACCAGCAAGGGATCATTCTGCATTTCGTCCAGCATTTTCAGCGTGGGATGGAAAAAGCGGCGCAATAAACGCCCGTAATTCTGGCCCATCTTCCGGCCGATCAAATCCAGCGCCTGGATGCCGTTGGTACCTTCATAGATCTGGGTGATGCGCACGTCTCGGGTGAATTGTTCGGCGCCATAATCGCGGCAGTACCCTGCGCCGCCATGGACCTGCATGCCCAGATTCGCAATCTCGCTGCCCATATCGGTGCCATAGGCTTTGATGATCGGGATCATCAGGGCAACGAAATCGTCGGCTTGTTGTTTGACTTCCGCATCAGGGTGGTGTTCGGCCAGATCGACATTGATGGCGACATCGATGGCAAAGGCGCGGAACCCGTCCAGGAAAGCTTTCATCGTCAATAAATTCTTGCGTACTTCCGGGTGCACGATAATGGGGTCGGCTGCTTTCTCCGGATGCACGGGGCCGTTCAGCCCGCGCGCCTGCAACCGGTCAAAGGCGTAATTGCGTGCATTCTGATAGGCGACTTCCGCAACCGCAAAACCCTGGATGCCGACCCAAAGCCGCGCTTCATTCATCATGGTGAACATGGCGCGCAAGCCTTTATGCGCATCGCCGACCAGATAGCCGCGCGCATTATCATAGTTCATCACACAGGTGGGCGAACCATGCAGCCCCATTTTATGTTCGATCGAGCCGCAACCCAGATTGTTTTTTTCACCCAGCGATCCGTCCTCATTCACCCATAATTTAGGCACGATAAACAGCGAAATCCCTTTTACACCGGCGGGCGCATCGGGCAAACGCGCCAGCACCAGATGGATGATGTTTTCGCTGCAATCATGTTCGCCGCAGGAAATATAAATCTTGGTGCCGGTAATGTTAAACGTATCATCGCCATTCGGCATGGCCTTGGTGCGCAATAAACCCAGATCGGTCCCGGCATGCGGTTCGGTCAGATTCATCGTCCCGGTCCAGGTACCCGCCACCATTTTGGGCAGGAATTTTTGTTTCAATGCGTCCGAGCCATGATGGATCAGCGCATGGATCGCCCCTTGGGTCAGGCCGGGATAAAGGGAGAAGGACAGATTGCTGGAGGCCAGGAATTCACCGACCAATGTGTTTAATACCGTCGGCAA
>JAQGJA010000187.1 GCA_028290805.1 Alphaproteobacteria bacterium | reverse complement strand
CGGCAGGGTGGCCGCCCAGGCACCCCAGAACGACCCGAACGCGCCGAAGGCCAGCAGCAGTCCGCGGCGCTCGGCAGCGGCGCCGCTCATCGCGACTGCGAGACCCAGGAGGCGTGCAGCCCGGCGTACACGCCCTCCTGCTGGACGAGCTCGGCGTGCGGGCCCCGCTGCACGACGACGCCTGCGTCGACGACCAGCACCTCGTCGGCGGCCTCCGCCGTCGAGAGCCGGTGCGCGATCGCGAGCGTGGTCCGGCCGCGGGTGAGCGAGTCGAGCGCGCGCTGCAGCCGCACCTCGGTGGCCGGGTCGACGGCGGAGGTGGCCTCGTCGAGGACCAGCACGTCGGGGTCGGCGATGTACGCCCGGGCGATCGCGACCAGCTGCCGCTCCCCCACGGACAGGCTGTCGCCGCGCTCGCCCACCTCGGTCCGCACGCCGTCGGGGAGCTGCTCGAGCCAGTCCGTCAGTCCCAGCGCGTCGAACGCCCGCTCGACGTCGGCGTCGGGCGCGTCGAGCCGGCCGTACCGCACGTTGTCGGCGACGGTCGTGTCGAACAGGAACCCGTCCTGCGGCACCATGACGACACGCGATCGCAGCGAGTCGAACTGCACCTCGTCGAGCGGCACACCCGACAGCAGGACGCGTCCCCGGGTGGGGTCCATCAGCCGGGTGAGCAGCTTGGCGAAGGTCGTCTTGCCGCTGCCGGTCTCGCCCACGACGGCGACCCGCGTGCGCGGAGCGATGTCGAGGGTGACGTCGTGCAGCACGTCCGGACCGCCCGGGTAGGCGAAGGTGACGCCCTCGAAGCGGACGCCGACCGGGCCCTCCGGCAGCGACCGGCCCTCGGCGCCCGGGTCGGCGACGTCACTCGGCGTGTCGAGCACGCCGAGCACGCGGCGCAGGCCGGCGACGGCGTTCTGCGCCTCGTTCAGCACCTCGGTGGCGACCTGCACCGGCTGGACGAACAGCGTGACGAGGAACAGGAAGCCGACCAGCTCGCCGGTCGTGATCTGGCCGTCGATGCCCAGCAGCACGCCCACGACGACGACCGCGCCGGTGGCCAGCGCAGCGGTCAGCTCCCCGGCGGAGAAGGTCAGCGCGGCGATCGTCTGCGCCCGGGTCTGCGCCACCCGCGTCGACTCGACCGAGGCGTCGATGCGCTCGGCCGTTCGCCCCTGCACGGCGTACGCCCGGATGACCTGCGCCCCGACGACCGACTCGCCGATGGCGCCGAGCATCTCGCCGACCCGCTCACGCACGACGCGGTACGCGCGCTGCAGCCGCTTCTGGAAGGCGTTCACCGCGAGCACCAGCGGCAGGAAGCACGCGTAGACGACGAGCGTCAGCTGCCAGGACCAGAACAGCATCAGCACGGTGGCGAGCAGCAGCTGCGCGCTGGACACCAGCACGAGCAGGCCGCCCCACTGCATGAACGTGCTCATCGTGTCGACGTCGCTGGTGACCCGGGAGACCAGCGAGCCGCGGCGCTCGGCCGCCTGGTGCAGCACCGACAGGTCGTGCACGCGCCGGAACGCGCGCACCCGGATCGAGGCCAGGCCGTTCTCGGCGGTGCGGTAGAGCCGGACGTTCGTGAGGTAGCTGGCGTAGGCCGTCACCAGGACGGCGAGCGCGGCCAGGCCCACGGCCGTGCGGACCAGGCCGAGGTTCGGCTCCGGGCCGGACAGCCCGTTGTCGATCGTCTGCTGCACGGCGACCGGCACGACGATCCGCCCGGCCGTGGCGAGCAGCGCGAGCAGCAGCGTGACGACGAGCCCCTCGCGCAGCTCGGGGGTCAGCCGCAGCCCGTGCGCCAGCGTCGCGAGCGACCCGCGCTCGACGGTCCGGGTGTCGATGGAGGCGGTCATGCGGTGATCTCGGCCTCGAGCGCGTCGGCCTGCCGCTGCGCCTCGGCCCGCTCGTAGGCGTGCACGAGGTCCTGGTAGCCGGTCGAGCCGGCGAGCAGCTCCTCGTGCGTGCCGCGGGCGGAGACCCGGCCGTCCTCGACGAAGACCACCTCGTCGGCCAGCGCGATCGTCGCGCGCCGGTAGGCCACGACGACGACGGTGCTGGGCAGGCCCGCGTCACGCAGCCCGGCCAGGATGCGCTGCTCCACGGAGGGGTCGACGCTGCTGGTGGCGTCGTCGAGCACGAGCAGCCGCGGCCGGCGGACCACCGCGCGGGCCAGCGCCAGGCGCTGCCGCTGGCCACCGGACAGCGTGGTGCCGCGCTCCCCCACCACCGTGTCGAGCGCCTTGGGCAGCGCGGCGACGAACCCGTCGCCCTGCGCGACGCGCAGCGCCGCCCAGACGTCCTCGTCGGGCACCGGCGCGCCCAGCGTGATGTTGCCGCGGACCGTGTCGTCGAACAGGAACGTCGACTGCGGGACGAGCGCCGCCACCTGCGCCAGCGCCCCGGGCCCGAGCTCGCGCACGTCGAGGTCGTCGTACCTGACGCGCCCGGTCGACGGGTCGAGCAGCCGTACCAGCACCGAGGCCAGCGTCGACTTGCCGGCGCCGGTCTGCCCGACGAGGGCCACGGTCCGGCCGGGCCGGACGTCGAAGGCGATCTCACGCAGCACCTGCGCGTCGCCGTACGAGAAGGAGACCGCCTCGACCGACAGGGCGGTGGGGCCGGCGTCGGCGGGGAGCGCGGCCTGGCCCTGCTCCTGCGCGCCGGTGGCCTGCAGCACGCGCTGCACGCGGTCCCAGCCGACGACGCTGCGCGGCAGCTCGTTGAGCACCCAGCCGATGGCCCGCACCGGGAAGGCCAGCAGCGTGAACAGGTACGCCACCCGCACCAGCTGCCCGGCGTCGATGTCGCCGCTGCCGACGCGGCTCGTGCCGGCGAGCAGCACCGCCAGGACGCCGACGACCGGCAGCGCCTCCATGACCGGGTCGAACAGGCCGCGCACCCGCCCGACGGCGGTCATCGTGTCGCGCAGCTCGAGTGACCTGTCCCGGAAGCGGGCGGTCTCGTCGCCCTCGCGCCCGAGCGTCTTGACGACCAGCGCCCCGTCGAACGACTCGTGCGCGACGCTGCTGACCTCGCCGCGCAGCTGCTGCGCGCGGGTCATGAGCGGCGTCATGCGGTGCGAGTAGACGACGGTGAGCACGGCGATCGCCGGGAAGACCACCGAGCCGACGAGGGCCAGCACCGGGTCGGTGACGAACAGCAGCGCCAGCGTGGTGGCGAGCATGACCAGCACCCCGACGGCGAACGGGAACGGGGCGATCGGGTACCAGGTCGCCTCGACGTCGCTGTTGGCGTTGGAGAGCAGCTCGCCGGTCGGGTGCTCGGCATGCCAGGACAGCGGCAGCTCGAGGTAGCGGCGGGTGACGCGCCGGCGGTAGGCGGCCTGCAGGCGGTACTGCATGATGCCGGCGCCGAGGCGACGGGCGATGATCCCGAGCACCTTCAGCACGGCGACCAGCATCACGACGAGGAA
>JAQGJA010000210.1 GCA_028290805.1 Alphaproteobacteria bacterium | reverse complement strand
AAGTCGAGATAAGTCGGTAGCCGGAGATGATCATCCCGCACTTCGCCGGTTCGGCAAGCCAAGGACAATCACTCCAACTCGTTTGATGGTCACGGGATCCACCTATTCAAAATGGCAGGCAAACGATTGAGAAATAAAGAGTCTCGCGCGCGGGAACTGGCATTGCTCAGACCAGGACTTGCATGGATGGAATTCAGCTGATGGATGCTCCGACCAGGGTATCCTACGATCCCGCACAGCATCGCGGACGCACGTTTCATGATGTGCTACCCGATTTCCTCGCCGGCCGTGACGATCCGCGCGCCTATCTGGAGCGGTGTCTCGAGACGATTGATCTGCGCGAGCCGGAGGTGCGCGCGTTTGTAACGACGAACGTCTCCGCCGCGCGCGAGGCAGCTGATGCCGCCCGTGCACGCTACAGGGCAGGGGTGCCGTTATCCCCAGTCGATGGCATGCCGATTGCCGTGAAGGATCTTTACGAGACGGCTGACATGCCCACCCAGATGGGCAGTCCGATTTTCAATGGCTGGCGCACTAACCGTGATGCGGCCTCGGTTCATGCCTTGCGCACCGGAGGCGCCGTCGTCATCGCCAAAGCGGTCACGACCGAGTTCGGCTTTTACAATCCCGGCCCAACCACGAACCCATTCGCCCGCGAACGTACCCCCGGGGGGTCGTCGAGCGGCTCCGCCGCGGCGGTGGGCGCGGGGATGATCCCGGCGGCAATCGGCAGCCAAGTGATCGGATCGCTGATCAGGCCTGCTAGCTTTTGCGGGAATCACGGCTTCAAGCCCACGCTCGGTGCTTTGAACAGGCAAGGTGGCCACTCCGGCCTCAGCCAGGCGACAATCGGCGTCCATGCGGCATCGCTCGAGGATATCTGGGCGACCGCTTATCAGATTGCATCGGTCGTCGGGGGCGATCCGGGAGCACCCGGACTCTATGGTGAAGCGAAATTGGCGCGGGGGCTTCGTCCGGAACGACTGATCGGCCTGCAAAAGGTAGGCAGGAGCGCCTGCAGCCCGGATACACAGGCGCAACTCGAATGGGCGTTGCATGCTCTCGAGGAGAGTGGCGTTCGGATTGTCACGGGACGCGACGATCGCGAGGTCGCCGAGTTGGATGAGGCGCTGCTCGAAGCAAGGACGATTTCCGACGCGATTTGCGGCTACGAACTCAGATGGCCGTTGGCACATTATCGAGAGAAGTATCCGGACCTTCTCAGCGACGACATTTCGAAGCGACTCGACCGATGGTTGACAATCTCGCCGCAAGAATATCGCATGATGATCGACCGGCGCCAGCAAGTCCGCGCCAGATTTGAAGCCCTCGAGGCGGTTTCGGACGGCATTGTCACCCTCGCGGCGACGGGAGCCGCCCCAATCGGCTTAAGCTCGACGGGTGATCCGATTTTGGCGGTGATGAGCTCCTTGCTCGGTGCGCCCGCGGTGACGCTTCCGGTGCTGAGCGTCGAGGCGATGCCGCTCGGGCTTCAGCTGATCTCCTTTGCTCACCGGGACTGGCGCCTTCTTGGAATGGCCATGTGGGTCGAGCAATGCCTGCTCCATGCCGCGGGCAGGCCGTATTCTCGCGAGCCAAAATCATGAGAATTATCACGGAAAGTTCATGGCGAAAAAATCAACCGCCACGTCGCCGGACGCGCGACGCACTCCCGACCTTGTTCACTAAGCGTCTCTACCGGTGAGATTATTTCCTTAAGGAAATAACTTTTCGTGAGTTTGACAATCAGTAAAGTTTTCCGTAGTTATATATGAGTAAAACTACACGTAAATTTCGCACTGAATAAGAGCAGTAAAGACGACCCGAAGTAAAGACGTGCTCGAGCGGGAAGGTATGTCTGTGGCTGACGAGGCCAGTGGGGGGAATGTTCATGAAAATCGCGAAGAGACTGAACGGCGCATCGGCGATGATTCTTTCTTGCGTATTCTCTACAACCCCGTCTTGGTCGCAGGACTTGGGGAATGCTCCGGAGCCGTCGTCCGACGCTTCTTCCGCAGGCGGCGTGCTGATGGATGAGATCGTCGTGACCGCGCAGAAGCGTGAGCAGAATCTGCAGGATGTGGGGATCGCGATCACCGCGCTCAGCGGCGAGCAAGTCGAGGCGCTCGGCATGACCACCAGCGTCGACGTCGCCCGCATGTCATCGAATGTCACGGTTTCGGGGAGCTTCGGCGGAATGATGTCGCAGTTCACCATCCGCGGCGTGACCCAGAATGATTTCAACGACCATGTCGAATCGGTCATCGCCGCCTATGTCGACGAAACCTACATCGCCATGCAGCAGGGCCAGACGTTTGCGATGTTCGACCTGGAGCGGGTGGAGGCGATGAAAGGTCCGCAGGGAACCTTGTTTGGCCGCAATGCTACGGGCGGTCTCGTCCACTTCATCACCCGGCGTCCGACGAAGGAGTTCGAAGGGTTCGTCAACGCAACCTACGGCTCGTATAATCAGGTCAGGCTGGAGGGGGCACTGAGCGGCCCCATCACCGAAGGCCTGAGCGCGCGCCTATCCGGCCTTTTCGAGCGCGCCGATGGATGGCTGAAGAACGTCTACCCACAGGAAACTTATGTCCCGCCCGCCCAACAGCCGGCCCTCGGAGGGCCGCCCGCGCCGGGCGCTGGAGCCGATCTTGGTGGCGTAAAGAGCAACTTCGCGGTTCGCGGTCAGTTGCTTGCGCAGCCCAGCGACCGCGTCCAGCTGTGGGTGGCCGGTTTCTACAACAAGTTCATCGGTTCGTCCGCGCCGTATCAAGGTATTCCTTCGACAGTTGCGATCATCGATACTGCCGGCAATCACATAAACACGATCATTGCGTCGCCGACAGAGGTTTGCGAGGCAATTCAGAACGGCGCGTGCATCAATGGCCTGTTCGATCATGATCTGAACGCGGTTCGCGAAGTTCCAGGCGCGAGTTTCTTTGGCTATTTGGATCCGAACGGCGAAGGGCGGCACACGTCACAGGATTATGGCTTCAAGAATGGCAGCCAGTTCCGGACCTACGGCGCAAGCGGAAAAGTCTCTGTGGAGCTCGGCGCGCTTAATCTCACCGCCATCTCCGATTACAAGGATTACTGGAAGCATTTCTTCTTCGATCTCGACGGGACTTCGGTCAACCAGTTCTTCTGGATCAGCGATTCAGACGAGAAAACCTTTTCTCAGGAGCTTCGCCTCGACGGCTCGACCGGCGCGCTCGAATGGGTCATCGGCGCTTATTATCTGAACATCGACAACCAGAGCGTCAGCGGGATCGGCGCGCTCCCCAACAGCGCGTTTCCGATCAACGGCTGGGACCAGCCGCGGCTGGTCGATCTGAAGACCAAATCCTACTCTGCTTTCGGGCAGCTCGAATATAAGGTGAGCGACACGATAACGCTGATCGGGGGCGTGCGCGCGACGAGGGAAAAGAAGGATTACGGTTTCGAGGTACTGTTCGTGCCGGTGACGGCTGCCAATGACGCGACAGAATGGGATTTCGAACCCGCCATCCCGGTTCCGGGTTTCTTCCAGCCACGGTTTGAGGACAAGACGGCCGAGACCTTATGGTTGTGGAAGGCCCAGATCAATTATGAGCCCACCCGTGACCTCCTGCTCTACGCGGGGGTGATCCAGGGTGCCAAAGCGGGCAGCTTCAATGCGGGCGGTCCGCCGCTCCCGGAGTCCGAGATTCCCTATAAATCGGAAAAGGTAATCTCCTACGAGACCGGCTTCAAATCGACCTTGCTCGGCGGCCGCGCACGTCTGAACGCCTCCGCTTATTACTATGATTACAGCAATTATCAGGCGACGCGCTGGACTGGGGTGTCGGGCTTGATGGTGAACGCGGATGCCCATTTCTACGGTGCGGAGGCGGAGCTGGCGGCAGGGCTGACCAACAATCTGGAGATGATGCTCAACGTCGGCTGGCAGAAGAACAAGGTGAAAGACGTGCCGCTGGGCATTGGTATCCGCCGCGACGTCGAAACGCCGTTTGCCCCCGATTGGACAATCTCAGGCATGCTCCGATACACTCTGCCCCAGCCAATCGCGGGGGGTAATCTGGCGGTCCAGGTGGATGGCAATTACCAATCCGCCGTCTGGCACAATCTCAACAATTTCGAAGCCAATCGCCTTCCCGGCTGGGCGGTTTTCAACGCCCGCGCAACGTGGACGAGCGAAGATGATCGCCTGCGCGTCAGCCTGTTCGCGCAGAATGTCTTCGACAACAATTATGCGACCATCGGCTTCGATATCTCGCAACTATCCGGCAACAATCTCGAGGCGCATGGCCGTCCGCGGTGGGTCGGGGCCGAACTGGGGGTCAA
>JAQGJA010000102.1 GCA_028290805.1 Alphaproteobacteria bacterium | reverse complement strand
ATGGGCAAAGAATCGCTGCTGTCCAAAATTTTCCTGTTGATGGCGGTGCCGGCCTTGCGCCAATTGCGCGGCAAGATTGACCCGCGTAATTATAATGGCGCGATGTTCGTGGGCCTGGGCGGCGTTTGCGTCAAAAGCCATGGCAGCATGGACCAAAAAGGTTTCGCCAACGCCATCAAAGTGGCCGCCAATCTGGTGACCCACCGCTTTAATGAAACGGTTGCGGCCGAATTGCAAAGCCACAAACAAAATTTTATCGCCAGTACCGAACAAGCACCCGAACAAATGGAAGAGGTCGCCTAATGAAACGCGCGATATTCAAGGGCGTCGGCGGTTACCTGCCTGAAAAAATCGTCACCAATGCGGATCTTGAAAAAATCGTCGATACCAACAGCGACTGGATCATCCAGCGCACTGGGATCGAACAGCGTTATTTTGCCGCAGAAGACCAGGCGACCAGCGATCTTGCCGCCGCCGCCGCCAATAAAGCTTTGACCCATGCCGGGCTGGATGCCGCCGATATCGATTGCATCATTGTGGCCACCACCACGCCCGATCTGACTTTCCCTGCCACTGCGGCCATCGTGCAGGCGAAAATCGGCATGAAGGTCGGCACTGCAGCGTTTGATGTCCAGGCTGTGTGCAGCGGTTTTGTCTATGCCCTCACCATCGCCAACAGCTTTATCGTCTCGGGCCAGCACAAGCGCATCCTGGTTATCGGGGCCGAGATCATGTCGCGCCTTTTGGACTGGAATGATCGCACGACCTGCCTTTTATTCGGCGACGGTGCAGGCGCGGTTATCCTGGAACTGGCGGAAGGCAAAGGGGATGTGAATGATCGCGGCATCCTTTCCACCCATCTGCATTCCGATGGTGCCAATACGAATTTGCTGTATACAACCGGCGGCCCCGGCACTAACGGTATTTCAGGCAAGCTTGTCATGCTGGGCCGCGATGTTTACCGCCATGCCGTGCAGCGTCTGGCCGAAGTCGTAGAAGAAACCCTGCTGGCTAATAACCTGGAAAAAACCGCCATTGACTGGCTTGTACCGCACCAGGCCAACAAGCGCATCATTGAATCGACCGCCGAAAAACTGGGGCTTTCGATGGATAAAGTTATCCTGACTGTCGCCCGCCACGGCAATACTTCGGCCGCTTCCGTGCCCTTGGCGCTGGCCGATGCGGTGGAAAACAACCGGTTCAAGCCGGGTGAATTGTTATTGCTTGAAGCTATGGGCGCAGGGCTGACCTGGGGTTCTGCCCTGGTACGCTGGTAAAAACGCCGCAACATCTTGCCTTTACATTAACTTTGCTATATAACAATCTGTAACAACAATAATATCCCATAAAAAGGACCGAATCAAATGCCTACACGCACCATCACCCGTGCTGATCTTGCCGAAGCGGTTTACGAAGAAGTCGGCCTGTCCCGCAACGAAACTGCCGATCTGGTGGAACAGGTCTTGGACCAGGTAGTCAGCAATCTTGCCAGAGGCAACAGCGTCAAAATTTCTTCTTTTGCCACCTTTAATGTTCGCCAAAAAGGCCAGCGTATCGGTCGCAATCCTAAAACCGGCGAAGAAGTGCCGATTGAGCCGCGCAAGGTCATTACCTTTAAAGCCAGCCAGCAATTAAAGGAAAAAGTCCGCAAAGGCCCCAAAGCTAAAGAGCAAGCGAAAGAATAGATCACGTAAATGACCCTGGCGGAATTGGCATTGCACTCCGAAATGGAGGATGAACCGGGGGATGAAAACCGCCGGGGCAGCAAAGCCGATTCCGCCTATCGCACCATCAGCGAGGTCGCGCTTGACCTCAATCTGCCCCAGCATGTCCTGCGTTTCTGGGAAACCAAATTTAAACAGATCAGCCCGCTGAAACGCGGCGGCGGGCGCCGTTATTACCGCCCCCAGGATGTGGACCTGATCAAGCGCATCCATTATTTGCTTTATACCCAGGGCTATACGATCAAGGGTGTGCAGAAATTATTGTCCAAAGACAAACAGCTGCAGCAATCCGTGCCGACTTTGCTGGGCAATGATATGGCCCGCGTGGTTGTGGACGACGCCATCCAGCAAAAACCCGCCAGCAATACATCCGACGTTAAATTGGACGGGCATGCCGGCAATGATTTGCACATCCTGCTGCAGCGCCTGAAAAACCTGCGCGCCCAAATGATCGAGCGATGTTAATCCCGCAATAGGAAACGACTTCTTACCTATTACATTTTGGGATATTGAACATGAAACTCGACATATTGGTTACAACCGCGCATCCGGATGATGCAGAAGCCGCAATGGGCGGCACGATTTTAAAACTTTTAGATCAAGGCAAAAAAGTCGGGATCATCGACTTTACCCGCGGCGAGCTGGGCACGCGCGGCAATGCAGAAACCCGCATGCAGGAAGCCGCCGAGGCCGATAAGCGCCTGGGCCTGACTGCCCGGGTCAATCTGGGTTTCCGCGACGGGTTTTTCCTCTGCGATGAAAACCACATCTTGAAAATGGTCCAGGTCATCCGTCATTTCCAGCCGGAAATCGTTTTCTCGAACCCGGTCAGCGACCGCCATCCCGACCATGGCCGTGCCAACCAGATTGTGAAAGAAGCCGCCTTTTTAAGCGGGTTGATCAAGATCGAAACCTGGGACGAGCAGGGGGCGGCGCAAGCGCCCTGGAGGCCGAAGCGGATCTTTCACTATATCCAGTCCTGCCAGCACGAGCCGGATTTCATCGTCGATATCTCGCAATATTGGGCAAAGAAGTGCCATGCCTTGCGCGCCTATCAGACCCAGTTCCACAGCGAAGAAAAAACCTGTGACGATCCGGAAACGCCCATCTCGAAAAACGGTTTTTGGGATTATTTCGAAGCCCGCGCCCGCGTCCTGGGTTCTGAAATAGGTAGCGCCTATGCCGAAGGTTTTATTGCCGAGAAAGCTTTAAAGATTGACAATATACTTTCCTTAGCTTAACCGGAATCCCTGAAAAAGTAACCATCCTGTCCAGCGACGATGGCAAAATGGCGGCTCCTGTAAGGGAATATGCCCTTACGCACAAACCTTTTGGAGGGACATGGCCCATCAGGGCGGCGATGCTGTTATGGCTAGAGTCTCAAAAATTAAAGCCAACAAGCTTATGACAGAGGCACTTTTGACAGATGACGAGCCAAATCTTGAAATATTCAAAACAAATATGCGTGAGTTGTATGATCCCAAGCAGCCTCTCAAAGCGCTGGCTATGGTAGAGATTGATCCCATAGGCAAAAAACTCATCTGTTACAGACAATTGAACAATAATAAAAAAGCCCGCATCAAGCGGGCTTTTTTAATGAACTAACGCTGAATTAAGCAGCGTCGCGCAATTCGTCAACGGTGGCGGTCAGGCGCTTTTTCAGGGTGGTGCTGATTTTGTTGGCGACTTCGATATTGCCTTCAGCGGATTTGCGGGCTTGGGTGGCGGCTTTTTCCAAGCAGTATTTGGCGAATTCGCCCATTTCTTCCATCTTGTTGCGCGGGTCGGCCTTGGTGTTGGAAAGGCTGCCTTGCACGGTCGAAGCGGTTTCCTGCATCATGGTGGTTGTGAAAGCGGCGTAATCTTCCATCGATTCTTTGGCGCGCTCAACATAAAGCTGGGTGCACGCTGTGACGGCTTCAAGGTTTTTCTGGCTGGTTTCGATGACCTGTTCGATCAGAGACTGGAAATTCGCGGGCTGGAAAGCGGCATTATTGCCAAAATTCCAGAATTGGGTCGGATTAACAAAATTCTTGGTGACATCCGCAAAATTGAAAGCCGATCCTGTTTGGCTTCTGGTATTATTAGAAGCGGTGCTGTTGGCGGAAGCGGTTCTTGTATTCTGTGCCTTACGGGTCTTTGTCGATTTAGTTGCCATGGTAATCCTCCTATAGCGTTGTTAATCTGCCGCTACTATAGAGATGTTCATGGTGCATTGCAACAGTTCATTTAAGACCCTGTCTTTAGCGAGTACCATTAGCCTTTGGCGTGTTTCCCGCCAAGATATTTGCTGGCGAATTCCTCGGCCCGGCCCAGATTATGGTCGACACTTGACATGGTTTTACCCATATCAGCGCTGTCGTCTTTCATCCATTCGCGCAGGGAACTGAAATAGACAGCCGCAAGCCCGATCTTCTTGATCGGGAAACGCGGCGAGTCCATGGCGACATCCAGCATAAGGGAAAGGCTTTTTTCCCAGCGGCGCAGGACAAAGGCCAAAGCGCCCGGAAATTTCGGCAGATCCTGGAGCCAGCGTTTAACCCCTTCGCGGTGTTCCTGCAGCGTGTCAAAGCGGCTCATCAGCATGTCGAAATACATGTCGCGCTTGTCCGATTCCGCCCCGATATTCTCCATCATCTGGGCATCGACCCGGTCCAGGAAAGCCGCCGTGATGGCATCAACGGAAGCAAAACGCTGGTAAACTTCTCCAAGGGGCACCGCCAGACGCAGGGCAATAGCCGAAAGCCGGGTTTTGCCCAGTCCTTTTTCGGCGATAAGGGCAAAGCAGGCAGCGATGACCGCTTCGTCTGAAAAACTCTTTTCACCGGCATCCATTAACTGTTTCGCTTTACCTGCCATAAGAACCCTTTTATATAAGAAGGAAGAAACCAATTGTGGGTTGGCCCCAATAAAAGTCAACGGTCGAATAATAAAAACAAAAAAGACGAAACTAAGGATAAAATGAGCAAAAATACACATTATGATGTCACAGCCGTGGGCAACGCCATCGTCGATATGATCGCCCTGACGGATGAAAACTTCCTCGCTCAATATGAATTGACCAAAGGCATGATGACTCTGGTCGATCGCGAAACCTCGCAGCGATTGTTGGAAGCGCATTCCGGCTTTACCCAGCAATCGGGCGGATCGGGCGCCAACACCATCGCGGGCATCGCCTCACTGGGTGGCAAATGCGCCTATATCGGCAAGGTCGCCAATGACGAACAGGGCAATTTTTTCCGCAAGGACATGGAAAAACTGGGCGTGGATTTCGCCACATCGACCGACCCGGAATCGGATGTACCGACCGCGCGCTGCCTCAGTTTCGTTACCCCCGATGCCGACCGCACCATGGCCACATATTTGGGCATCAGCACGGAAATCGCCCCCGATGATTTGGATGCGGCCAAGATCCGCAATGCCAAGGTCACTTATCTCGAGGGTTATCTTTTCGACAAAGACCTGGCGAAAGAAGCTTTTCATGCCGCATCGATACTGGCGCATACCTCGGGCAATCTGGTATCGCTGACCTTGTCCGATCCGTTCTGTGTCGGGCGGCACCGCGAGGATTTCAAAAACCTGGTCAACGGCCATGTCGATATCTTGTTTGCTAATGAGCAGGAAGTCATGACCTTGTATGAAACCGACAATGTTGAACAGGCCATCGCCCGCATCGGCGACAATGTCGATATCTGCGCCATTACGCACGGGGCAAAGGGTGCAACGGTTCTATTTCATGGCAAGAAATTTGAAATTCCCGCCATGCCTGTGACCAATCTGGTCGATACGACCGGGGCAGGAGATTTGTTCGCCGCCGGATTCCTGTATGGTTTTACCCAGGATATGAATCCCTATCAATGCGGTTTGCTGGGCGCCAAAGCGGCTGCCGAAGTGATTGCGCAAATGGGCGCACGGCCCGCCAATTCCCTTAAAGCGTTGCTGGCAGATCATTGAGATATTTTCTTCTCCTTCTCTTGCTGTTTTTTGCAGTTCCTGCATGGGCTGATGCGGTGCATGCCATCGCCATGCATGGAACCCCGCGTTATCCCGCCGGTTTTAAAAACCTGGACTACGTTAATCCGGAGGCACCTAAAGGCGGAACCTTGCGCCGCGCGGAAACGGGGACATTCGATAATCTCAATCCGTTCCTGATTACGGGACGGGTCACTCCCGGTTTACAGGAAGCCCTTTTGTTGACTTATGACAGCCTGATGGTCCGCGCCTGGAACGAGCCTTTTACGATGTACGGGTTGGTGGCGGCTTCGGTCGATGTGCCACCCGAGCGCGACTGGATCGAATTTCATTTGGACCCTGCAGCGCGGTTTCATGACGGGCAGGGGATTGCGTCCACCGATGTGCAGTTCAGCTATAAAACCCTGATGCAATATGGCCGACCAAACCAGCGGCGGATTTACAAGCTGGTGCGCGAAGTCATTATTAAAGACGAGCACACAATTCGTTTCAATCTGGGCCCCGGCTTTGACCGCGAAACTGTGATGATCCTGGCCGGGATGCCGGTGCTGCCGATGCATTACTGGCAAAACCATGATTTTTCCAAGACAACTTTAGAAGCGCCATTGGCCAGCGGCCCCTACCGAATCGCCTCCGTCGATGTCGGGCGGCGGGTGGTGTTCGAGCGGGTGAAAGATTATTGGGCCAAGGACAAACCGATCAATCGCGGCCTCTATAATTTCAACCGGCTGCAATATGATTTCTTCCGCGACGATAATGTGGCGCTCCAGGCTTTGTCCGCGGGCCAGGCCGATCTGCGCCGCGAATGGTCGCCGGTGGTCTGGCAGCGCGACTATCATTTCAGCGCTGTTGCGAATGGCAAGGTTAAAAAAGAAGTCTTTAAAAACGGCCGTCCGGTGCGGGCGAAATTCATGATCTATAATCTGCGCCGTGCGCCATTCGACCGGTTGGAGGTGCGCAAAGCTATTGCTCTGGCTTTAGATTTCGACTGGTTGAACCGCAATTTGTTTCTGGACACCCAGACGCGGATCGACAGTATTTTCATGAATTCGGAACTGGCGGACCAATCTGTCGATAAATTCCAGCCCCCTGAAGGCAAGGGCCAGGAAGGCTTGCGCGGCAATCTGCGCCAGGCGATTGCTTTATTGAAACAGGCCGGTTTTACCTTGCGGGAAGGGCGGATGCTGTCCCAAAACGGCCGGCAGCTGCATTTCGAAATCCTGCTGAACGATCCCAATGACGAGAAAATCGCCTTGGCTTTTACCCGCAATCTGCGCCGGATCGGCATTGATGTGGCCATTCGCACCGTGGACACGGCGCAATATATTGGCAGGATGAGCCAGTTCGATTTCGACATGACCATTAATTTCTGGCGCAATTCGCTTTCCCCAGGCACTGAACAGGCCGTGTATTGGGGCAGCGCTGCTGCCGATAACCAGGGCAGTTTCAATTATACTGGGCTGAAATCGCCCGTCGTGGATGGGCTGATTACCCGATTGACCTCGGCGAAAAAGCGGGAAGACCTGGTCAATGCGGCCCGGCGGCTGGATCATGAAATCATGAAAAGCTGGATCGGCGTGCCCCTATATGACAGCCCCGATGACCGGATTGCCTATCGCCTTGGCCTGAAACATCCTGATTTAACCCCTTTATATGGTCCGGTTGTTGAAAGCTGGTGGTATGATGGGCTAAAATCGGCTAAAGAAATAAGTAACGATTCAAAGGCACACTGATCCCGGGGCACACTGATCCGGCATTGCATTAATGGAGAATGATAGATGAAAAAATTAGTACTATTCGGCATTGCCCTTCTGGCCATGACCTCGTGTTCCACGAACAAGGAATACCATTACTGGCAGAAAAGCGACCCGAACACCGCCATCTATCTGACCGGTGTCAAAGCCCAGCAGACATTGGAGCAGGATATCTCGGAATGTGTCCATGAAATCATCGAACTCAGCAAGCTGAGCGATGTCCGCGGCAAGGTTCCTGAAACTTTTCAGACACTTGGTTCGTATGATCAAAAAGAAGCAACCGAAGCCATGGCCCGCCTGCCGCATTGGGATGTGCCGGAATATATCCTGGATCTTCGCGTCGATCACACCGAATTCCACGATTTTGACGGCTGCATGGCCTATCGCGGCTGGAAACGTGTAAAATATGTTGGTCCTGAAGCCGAGTTCCGTTCCAAGGAAATCTATGACGACACTGCCAATTATTCAGTCCGTCCAAAGAGCCCGGTCGGCGAAAGCTATGATCGCGAAATGAAAGCCCTGCACGAAGAAAGATAATCGGTCCCTGCGAGCCTTTCCGAATCAGGATGTCCTGTTCGGAAAGGCTTTCATGGGGTCGCTCTTTAACGGAGGACAGGCTTTAACCGCGACAGGAACGAATGAATGGCCGACCCGGTTGACTTATATGATGCCAAAGGCCGGAAAAACTTTCTGGCCTTTGGCGATTACCGGGTCTTTTTGCCTTATCTTTCCTGGACGGGTCCAAAGCAGGCTTCGGTACCCAAATTCCTGGATTCTTTGCTGTTACGTCTCCAGTTTTATCTTCGGCCAAACGCGCGTCCGGCCAATGCGGAATTGTGGAAAAAAATAAAATCGGGCTTCAGCTCACCCGTGCAATCAATGCTGCTATACCGCACAGAGGATGCCCGCGATACGGATCATGCCGGGTTCATCAAGACAGATTACAAAAATTACTTCATCCGCATTTTCAAACGCCATGAAGACCTGATCTATCAAAGCCACCAGATCCGTTTTGTGCAGGAATATTTCGCCGGTCCTTTTGTCACCACGGCCGTGGTCAATTTCTTTAAAACCATCCTGGTCCAGGAATTCATCCGGCAAAAGCGGCGCATCGATGCCACCGACTATGTCGAAAAGAAAATCATTCATCTATCGGAACAATTCCTGTCGCGGCCTGGAACGAAAAAATTTCCGCGCGATATTATCCCGCTGGATCTGCCTTCGGTATTTACCGGCGATTTCGACTCTTTGGGCAAAAGCATCCGTGCCTGGGTGGTGCGGCAAACCTGTATGCTCCATATGGTGCCCATCCATGGCGATATGACCCCGTGGAATATGTTCGTCGATGCCGAGGAAAAACTGATCCTGACCTGTTACGAACGGGCAGGATGGCATGTGCCTTATTACGATTATTTTCATTATCTGCTGCAGCCAAAAGCCAGGAATGGCCGGGCGACGCCAATCGATAAAATCAAATTCGATGTGACCTATGATTACCTGCTCCAGGCAAAGGCGCTGTATCTGATCGATCAGTTATATCACGATATCGCCGATTACCGTTTCACTAGTGAAAAAGATGCGGGGCTACGCAAGGTGATCGAGATCAAGACCCGCTGGCTGCGCGAGCTTATCTGATTCTTTTATCAGGGCATGCACTGGCGAAATCTGGCTGAAGCCGTTTTTTACCTGTTCATGCGCGGCGGCACACAAGGTTTTGGAATTATGCGCGGCATCCACGGCAATAGCCGGATGAATGACGACTTTTGCCGTGATATGTTTCTGCCGGAACAGGTTCCAGAAATGCGGCGCAAGTTTCATCTCGCCATACCAGGCAATCTGGTCCAATTTGTCCTGGGTCACCAGGCTGTACCCATTCATGTCGATATAAGCCAAGGACAAAGGCTGGATCACCAATGCGGTTTCGGCATCAAAAGCGGCATGAAGCAGGCTGCTTTTAAAGGGCAGGATTTCCCGGCCATCCCCGGTGGTGCCTTCGGGGAATATAAGCAAGGATTGGCCCGATTTCACATGTCCTGCCAAAAGCGCCAGATGCGTTTTGACCAATTGTCTTTGCCGGCTGATGAAAATCGTGCCGCCAACTTTGGAAAGGAAACCAAATATGGGCCAGTCTGCGATATCCGATTTGGCCACGAAAAAACAATCGAAATAAGCCCCCAGCACAAGGATGTCGACATAGCTGATATGGTTGCAGAGGAATATTTTTTGTCCCCGATCCAGAACCCGCCGGTTGATGATTGTCATATCGATATGCAGGATCCACAGCATGGTGCGATACCACAGACGCACAATGGGGCTTTGGTGTTTCGGGTTCCCGCCGCGCAATAATGCCGGCAAAGCCCAGGCCAGTTGCAACGGCACCAGGACAAGGGTAACGGCCGCAAATAAAAATATGCGGTATACGGCGCGCAGATGGGAAAACCTACCGGCCATCGGGGCGCTTGTAATGATTGAGGTAACGGGCACTCAGATCGGCCATTGGCACGATAATGGCGACATCGATGCAGTTGAACTGGTGATCAATATAAGCGCCGTCGCCGATCACCGCCCCCATGCGCAGATAGCCTTTTAACAGGGGCGGCAGCGCCATGAAATCATGGCGGGCATTGATGCAGTCCTTGTTTTTTGCCGGAAGGGGCTGGTAAAATTCTTCCCTCACATGCGGACGGATTTCCTCGGGGGCCAGGTGAAAGGCGTTGAGATAAGCAAGCGCATCGGTATGGGCCTGGATATCCATGCCGGAAAGGCTGGGTGTGCCGATCAAATAATCGACATCATTGGCAAAGACGTAAGCCGCAATGCCTTTCCAAAGCAGGTTGATAACCATTTTGCTGCGGTAATCCTTGTGCACGCAGCTGCGGCTGACTTCCATGATGTGCCCGCCTGTGGCACGCAATTTGCCCAGGTCAAATTCCGTTTCGGTATAAAAACCGGTCTTTTCCCGTTCAGCCGTTTCCTGCCACAAAACGCGATAAGTGCCGACGATATTGCGGTCACTGGCAGCGTTCTTGTCAACGACCAGCAGGTGATCGCAGTGTGGATCAAAAGCTTCTTCCTCGCGTTGCAAAGCCTGCATGCGGGCATCAGGGACGGCGCCCATCTCGTCATAAAAAACCTGGTAACGCAAAGCCTGGGCGGAGCGGATTTCGTCTTGAGTTTCGGCCACTTTTAAATAAAGGTTTTCTAAAGCAAGATGCTCTAGCTTTAGGGCGAAACTGGCCGTTTTTGTTGCAGGGTGTTTGGTGATAACGGACAAGGGGGCTCGAGACAGTGACAAAGAAGAAGGCGGTTAAGGCCCCTCTTTTTAAGCCTTAACATCTATTGAAGCAAGGGGAGAAGCATTCTTGCCAGGCGCGAAAACTAACCGAATCGGTCTTTGGGGCGGGTCCTTCAACCCGCCTACTTTGGCACATAAGAAACTGGCCGATTTTGCCTTTGCCGCCCTGGCTTTGGATGAAATGCACTGGATCGTCACGCCGCAGAATCCGGAAAAGGACCCTGCTACCCTTGCGCCTTTCGAACACCGTTTCCAGATGGTAAGCGAAGTCATCGCCGACAACCCCGGCATGAAGGCGGATGATGTCGAGCAAAAGCTGGGATCGTCCCATACGATCAATACCGTGCGCGCCTTGCGCCGGGAATACCCGGACGATCATTTATATTTTCTAATGGGCGCGGATAACTGGATGGGGTTTCACAACTGGGGCAAGGACTATGCCGAAATCCTGGATTACGTCTCCATCGCCGTGATGTACCGGCCCGGCTATAAACGGCTTGAGGAAGCACAGGCGACCGCTATTTTCGCTGACATCATCGTCCGGACCCCGCAGGATTTACAGGCGAAAAAGACCATCTGCTTTATCGAGAACCCGATGATTGACATGGCGGCAACCCAGGTGCGCCAGGCTTTGGCGCGCGGTGAAACGCCCAACCAGATCAGCGCGCAAACGCTAAATTATATTCGATATCACCGATTATACGGTATGGCATCATAGCCACTTCTTGTACTGGAAAAAACGATAGGGCAGGTAGCCTGCCAGCACCATCATGACAATTGCCATCGGATAGCCGTAATACCATTCCAGTTCGGGCATATGCTTGAAATTCATGCCGTAAATGCTGGCCACCAGCGTTGGCGGCAGGAAAATAACGGCTGCAATGGAAAATATCTTGATAATGGCGTTTTGCTCGATGCCGATCATGCCGAGCGTCGCATCCAGCAAAAACGTGATCTTGTTGGACAGAAAGCCCGCATGGTCGTTCAGCGCGGAGATATCCAAGGCAAGGGTACGGACGCGCTGGTTCTCATCCGATTCATGGGGGAAAAATTCAATCTGCTTGATATAGCTGACCAGGCGGCTGAGGCTGACCAGGCTTTCCTTGACCTTGGAAATCACATCGCCCTCGATGCCGGTGGCGCGGATGGCACCAAACAGGTTTACTTCGTTTTTCGGCGTTTTTCCTTCAGGATCGCCATTGGACGAACGGAAGATGCTTTTGGAAATAGCGTCAATAGTCCGGTCGTTCTTTTCCAGCACATCGGCCAGGCGGTTGACCATAGCCTCGAACAAACCAAGGGCGATCAGTTTGGGGTCGATGGCGACGAAATCGCGCCGCTTCAAGATGCGGTCAGTGACGATCTTGAAAGGCTGGGTCTGGGCATAGCGCACGGTAATCAGGCGCTGTTGATTTAAAACAAAGGTGTAAGGTTTGTTCGAGGGCTCCTCGGTATCGACATGTGTGACAATAGTAACGGTGAAAAAATAAGCGCCATTTTCTTCATATAAACGGTTGGACAGTTCCAGCGCCGCCATCTCCTCCTGGGTCGGGATATCTACACGGCACAGGTTTTCGATATATTTTTCCTCTTCCGGCGTAGGCTGGTTCAGGTCGATCCAGACGATATCCCCCAGCCGGGACTCGATCTGGTCCCGGGGGAGGGAGACCATTTGTTTTTCATGCAAGGCATAAGCGGTAAGCATCCTGGCCAAATCCTTTTAAATTGTGGCAATATTTATTCAATATGCCCGTTCAGAGCCGTCGTGTCATCGGAGTTTCATCCCGTTGACGTTCCATACAGATTATTTATAGAAAGGGACTTATACCTGCGGGCTGAATTCATCCAACAGGAGATTACAATGACCTTCAATAAAATGGCCGTCCTGGCCCTTACTGCGACCACCCTGATGGCTTTTTCGCCTTCCGCTAAAGCCTTAATGGTCGAAGACACAGAAACATTCGTTAAGATGGCGACGATCAGCAACATGTTTGAAATCGAATCCAGCAAAGTTGCCTTGCAAAAATCAAAAAATCCACAAGTCAAAAAATTTGCCCAGCAAATGATCACAGACCACACCAATGCCGCGGCCAAAATGAAGCTTTCCTTGATGAAAGCTAAATATGACATGAGCGCGGTGCCCGTCAAACTAGACCAGAAACATGCCGACATGCTGATGGATCTGGAAAAGGATTCGGCTGCCGATTTCGATGAAGACTATGTCGAAGCCCAGGTCAAAGCCCATGATGAAGCCGTGACCTTGTTCACCGATTACGCCGAAGACGGCGACAATACCATCTTGAAAACCTTTGCCGCCAGCACATTGCCTGTCCTGAAAATGCACCAGGAACATGTCGATGCAATGGACCGCGCCAAATAAGGCATTTCAGAATTACAAGAAAGGCGCGCTGGAAACGGTGCGCCTTTTTAGTTTAAATTTATATCCTTGTGTCATTAGGTACAGATTTTTTATTTACTTTTTTTTAGATTTGATTCTGGTTTAAACAATTTTTATGGAGAATATTCATGGCCGCCACAAAAAGCTCTGCTGCAAGAAAGCAAAGCACGACTGCTTCCAAAACGACCCAATCCAAAACTGCCGCCCCTAAAACGACTGCAAACAAAAACCAAGCCCCAAAATCGAATGATTCTTTGCTGCGTGAGTTTTTCGTAGATTGCCTGCGTGACATGTACTGGGCCGAAAAATATTTGGTCAAAACACTGCCGAAAATGAAAAAAGCTGCGACTTCGCCACAATTGCAAGCCGCTTTTGACGACCACACCAAAATGACCGAAACCCATATCCAACGCCTTGAGCAGGTTTTTGAACTTGCCGGCGAAAAAGCCCGTGCAAAAAAATGCGAAGCCATGGACGGCATCGTTGAGGAAGGCAAAGGCATTATTGAAGACACCGAAAAAGGTACATTGACACGCGATGTCGGCCTGATCCTGGCTGCGCAAAAAGTCGAGCACTATGAAATCGCTTCTTACGGCGGTATCGCTCAACTGGCCCGCACTTTAGGCGAAGATCAGATTGCCGAAATCCTGGCTACGACCCTGGAAGAAGAAAAGCAGACAGACCTGCTTTTGACCCAGATTGCTGAGAACGACATCAATTATGAAGCTTCCGCTGAATAGTTTTTTTGTGACCGTACTAAATTGAAATGCGTGGGTTCTTCCCACGCATTTTTTATTACAGGCAGCCAACGACGATATTTCTTAATTTCTCTTGGGTTTGGGAATTTAGCGCATTTTCTTGCGGATCTGGGGCCAGGCATAATCGCCGCCCTGCGTTGAAATAGCGGAAAAACGGGCCACTTCCTTTTTAAGCCGCCAATTTGCATGCACCCGAATCTCGTCAAAGGCGATGGGCTGGTTTAAAGTATTTCTTCCGGGGGTGCGAATAGTGCATCGAGTTCTAACAATTCAACCGACGTGATCTTCCTTATGGTTTAAGTTGCATTGTTTTGGTTTATACAAATTTATGCCCTACGGGCGCATGCAGGCATTACCTGTTTACCCTTGGGACGAATTATAGATGAACCCCTTGGCAGTATAAGGAAAACCAAAGCTGCCCGCTTCGTAATTCCAGAAACGGACCTGGGACCAGTCATTGGCGGGGGAGACATCTTCCACACGGACAGAGTCAAAAATAATGCTTCTGTTCTTGCGGTCGCTGCCCCAGTTGCTGTGCGTAACGTCAATCTGCCGTTCGTTGACAATGTTTTTGACCACCGCCACATGTCCATGGGTCATCCTTGCCGTTTGGGCCAGAACCAGGACCGCGCCTATTTGCGGCTGGGTTCCCTGCATATATTTACTGGCGGCCTGGTCCCACCAGGTATAGGCATCACCATAAAGCTGGATGCCCGAAGCCTGACGCGCATAAGGGACGCATTGCGTCGGCTGCGGGGCATAGTGGCCGCTGGCATTTGGAGTGGAAAACTGAGTCGAAGTCGCACAGGCAGCAAGAAAGAATGTCAGGAACAGGGCAAGGACAATTCTGGAGAACATAGCCGTTACTCTCATACTTATTATAAGTACAGCGTTGAGCCGGAATGCTTAACAATTTGTGAATAGCGCATGAAAAAGCCGGGCAGTCCCTGGAGCGCCCGGCTTTTAAAGTTCAGAGATGGTTTTTTAGCCGCCGCAATTGGCCTGATCGTTCAGCATCGCCTGGGGCGAGCCATCCAGGTTATAGGTGACGGCATTCGAGGTTGCGCCGAAATGGCTATAGACCTGGGACCAGCAGCTTGCCCGCTC
>JAQGJA010000101.1 GCA_028290805.1 Alphaproteobacteria bacterium | reverse complement strand
GCGTTTCCATTTCGGTCGTTTCCTGCAGATGCAATGTGCAAAGCTCCAGATTGAGGATCAACACCTGTGCTGCTTCATCCGAACGCACGATATGCGCAGCCATTTTCAGAGCGTTGATCGCGGCATAACAGCCCATGAAACCAATAAAATTGCGTTCCACCGATGGGGCAATATTATAATGGCGAATGATTTCGAGATCGATGCCCGGGGCATAGAATCCGGTGCAGCTGGTGATGATCAGATGGGTGATTTCCGCCGGATTGAATTGCAATTTATCCAAAGCCTGCTGCGCCAGGGAAAAGGCATGGCGTTTATAAAATTCCATGCGCCTGCCCGTATCAGGTGAATTGCCGCGTATATAAAAATCGTCGCCATCCAAACGCTGGGGATCATTGCTGTTGTTCAAAACGGAATAACGGTGGTCGATCTGCAGCTTGCCAGCGATGCGGGTGAACATATTGCGGTCACGCTCGCTTTTCATGTGGCGTGCGGCATAATCGACGAATTTTGCGTGGATGTCATGCCCGGGCACTGCCGTAGCGATGCGGTTTAAATAGACTTGCCCCATATATCAGGCAGCCGCGCCATGGAAATGTTTATATTCGATCTCATCATGGCTGCAGAACATTTTAATGTCATTGCCATGCAATTTCATCAAATGGCGCAGGCGGGCCTGGTTGTGCAATCTTTTGCTACGGCTTTCTTCCATCATCCACTGGTAAAAGCGCAGCCCGGGCGTGCAGTGGTAATCCGGTTGGTCCATTTCATGGCGGAAGAAATACGCGTCCCCTGCGTTGAAAACCCAGCCGTCAACGTCAACATCAATAGCCACCCCGGCATGGCCCGGCGTATGCCCGGCCAAAGGCACAAACAGGATTTCAGGCGGCAACCCGTCCAGGTTGCGCACGGAATTAAAGCCGAACCAGTTATCGCCGGTATCGGGATAGAATTTCCATTCCTTGACATTGCTCCATTGTTCGGGGCGATAGCGGCGCTTGCGGATAAAGCCTTCCAGGTTTTTTGTTGCCTCCCATTCCGATTGCAGCACATGCACGGTCGCATTTGGAAAATCGCCGATGCCGCCCGCATGGTCGAAATCCAGATGGGTCAGGACGATATGGCGCACATCGCTGGCCGCAAAACCAAGCTTGTTGATCTGGTACAAGGCGGTATGTTCGGGCTTGAGCTGGATATTGTTAAAAAGCTTGAAAAACGTGCTGAGGCGATCAGGGTTATTGATATCGCCCATGCCGATGCCGGTATCGACCAGGACCAGGCCCTGTTCGCTTTCAATCAACAGGCAATGGCAGATCAGGCTGGCCGTTGGCCCCTTGCTGAAGCCGTCAAACAGGGGGCCGCCGACCGGGCACATACAGGCGCAGTTGAGGTGATGAATACGCATAAAATAAATACCTTTTATTTTCTATGCGGCAGTTTAAAGTTTGCGGCAGAATGATTTAAATATTGGCCCTGCCTGATCTCATAAATTTTGCGTAAATTAGATTTCAATCATCTCGTCCCGCAAGAGATTGTTATCCCCAGCTTCGCCTTGCGGGAAATGCCGCGCCAGTATCCCAGCGCTTGCTGCAACTGCCTGTTCGACGCCTGCGGCCAGATCGCCCGCGCCGATGGCCAGGACCAGTTTGTCAATAATACCCTGCCAGACAGGCTGGTCTTCCTTGCCCTGCAAGCCGCTATCGGTGATCAGTTCGACGCAATGTTCCTGCAGCGAGATAAAAATCAGGATGGCGGCGCGGTTATGGGTGTTGTGCAGGCCTTGCGTCAAAAACTGTTCACAGGCCAGGCGGCGGACATTGCGCTGTCTTTCCGCAACGGGGGCAAAACACGCCGTGCCTGTGGCCTGCAGAAGGAAAAATGCGAGGAAGAGTACAACGCCCTGGACCAGCCATAAGGACATCAGGCTGACTGGCCAGAAGAAATAAAGCAGGATGGCGGCGATAAAGGAAAGGGCGATGCTTATTCCAAGGGAAATATAACGGTAATCGCCGCTTTGCCCTGTAATGACGGCGGCGATTTCACCGCCCGTCAGGCTTTCAGCCTCGCTGATGGCGCGGGCGATGCGGGTCTTTTCAGCTTCGTTCAAAATTTTTACCATCTTCCTGAAGCGCCCCCGCCGCCGAAACTGCCGCCGCCCCCGCCAAAGCCGCCCCCACCGAAACCGCCGCCGCGATTCATCATGGTGCTGAAGATCAGCGGCCCCAATATAGAACCGCGCCCGCCCGAACGCCGCAATAGCCAGAATAAAAGGACGAGGAAAATAATCAGACCGATGGGAATGCCCTGTTTCTCCTGCTTGCTTTGCACCATGATTTTCTTGGCCGCCTGCGGGTCGTCGATCATGGATAAAATCGCCTGGGTGCCTTGGGCAATCCCGCTGTTAAAATCGCCTTTTTTAAATTGCGGCAGCATCAGGCGGTTTATGATGACTGAACTGGCCGCATCGGTCAGCGTGCCTTCGAGGCCATAGCCGACCTCGATCCGCACCTGGCGTTCCTTTGGCGCCACGATCAGCAATGCGCCTGTATCCTTGTCCTTTTCCCCAATGCCCCAGTGCCGCCCCAGGCGATAGCCGAAATCCTCGATCGGTACATTTTGCAGATCGGGCACGGTGACGATAACCAGTTGCTGGCCTGTTTTATCTTCCTGCGCAGCCAGGTTTTGTTCCAGCCGCGCCTTCGTCGCTTCATCCAGCAAATGGGCGTTATCGACGATGCGGCCCGTTAATTGGGGAAACCGGATCTCGGCCGCAAAAACGGCTGAGGACCAGAGTATTAGTACAACAAGGAAAGCGGCAAAACGCATCAATTAGAATTTCACGGCTGGCGCGTTTTCCGCGCCTGCCGGAGCGGCGAAAGTCTGTTTCGGCTTGGCACCATAGATCATGGCCCAGAGGCGGCCTGGGAAGGTGCGTACTTCGGTGTTATAAACCTGGACCGTTTCGATATAATCCTTGCGCGATACGGTGATGCGGTTTTCTGTGCCTTCCAATTGCGACTGCAGCGCGATGAAATTATCATTGGCTTTCAAATTGGGATATTGCTCGGACACGACCATCAGACGCGACAAGGCACCGGTCAGTTGCGACTGGCTTTGCTCGAATTTCTTCATGGCTTCGGGGTCGCTCAGCATTTCGGGGGACAGGGTAACA
>JAQGJA010000094.1 GCA_028290805.1 Alphaproteobacteria bacterium | reverse complement strand
CCGCTTTGGGCATTACCTTATTCGCCCTAGACCTGTCTTTCGCCAGCGCCCATGTCATCCTTTCGGATCTGGCCTTGAGCAATGTGCGCTATTTTATCGGCTATATCCAGCATTGGCGCATTCTGGCGGATTTGATGCTGATCGGCATTTGCGGCGGGGTGTATATCGTCCCGCTTTATGCGATGCTGCAACAGAAAAGCGATGCCGTTTTCCTGGCCCGCGTGATCGCCGCCAATAACGTGATGAATGCGTTATTCATGGTGGTTTCGGCACTGGCCATTATTGCCATGATCGCGCTGAAATTTACCATTCCCCATATTTTCCTGATCGTCGCCATCCTCAATGCATTCGTGGGTTTGTATATCTGCAAATTGCTGCCCGATGCCTTGCCGCGCTTTTTCGTGAAATCCCTGTTCTCAGTTCTTTACCGCGTCGAAGTGCGGGGGATGGAAAATTTTTACAAGGCGGGCAAGCGCGTTTTGATCGTTGCAAACCATGCTTCCTTTTTGGACCCGGCGTTGATTGCCGCCTATTTGCCCGAACGCATCACCTTTGCCATTAACACCAATGTGGGCAAAAAATCCTGGGTCAAACCGCTTTTGTCCCTTGTCACCGCTTTGCCTCTGGACCCGACCAATCCGCTGGCCGCCAAGACATTGATCGATGTGCTGAAAAAAGACCAGTATTGCATGATTTTCCCCGAAGGGCGGATCACAAATACCGGGTCTTTGATGAAGATCTATGAAGGTCCCGGCATGATCGCCGATAAATCGGGTGCAACGTTATTGCCGATCCGCATTGATGGGACGCAATATACGCCGCTGTCGCGCATGAAAGGGAAATTGCGCATCCGCTGGTTCCCGAAAATTACCTTGACCATCATGCCGCCGCATGAATTCAAGCTGCCGGAAGAAGCCACGGGCCGCAGGCGGCGCCAGCTGGCCAGTGCAAAATTATACGACATCATGTCGGAAATGATGTTTATCAGTAATGAAAAGGATCAGACACTTTTCCAGGCTTTGATCAATGCGCAAAAACGCGAAGGGCGCAAGCATGTCATCGTCGAAGACACCGAACGCAAGCCGCTGAATTACGGCCAGTTCATGACGGCGTGTTTCGCCCTTGGCGGCGCCTTTAAAAATATTGCCGGAAGCAAACAAAATATCGGCGTCCTGCTGCCCAATGCGATCAGCACCTCGGTCACGTTTTTCGCCCTGCAGGGCATCGGCAAAACGCCCGCCATGCTGAATTTCAGCGCCGGGGCGGAACAGGTGACGGCTGCCTGCGTGCTGGCCGATGTCGGCACGGTTTTAACCTCGCGCCGCTTTATCGAAGTGGGCCGGTTGGATAAAATCACCAATGCTTTGGAACAGGCAAAAATCCGCGTGATCTATCTGGAAGATATCCGCCCCACCATTAAACTGCCCCAGAAATTAAAGGCGAAATTCGCTTCTTATTTCCCGCGCGAAATGGCCGACCGGAAAATCGATCCGGCATCGCCTGCCGTAATCCTTTTCACCTCGGGTTCCGAAGGCACGCCAAAAGGCGTCGTGCTCAGCCACCGTAATGTGCAGTCTAATTTGCACCAGGTTTCGGCGCGCATCGATTTCGGCCCTAACGATAAAGTATTCAACTGCCTGCCGATGTTCCATGCTTTTGGTTTGACGGCGGGTACCGTGCTGCCGATTTTTGCGGGGATCAAAACGTTTTATTATCCGTCGCCTTTGCATTACCGCATCGTGCCGGAACTGATTTACGATACCAACGCCACGGTGCTGTTCGGCACCGATACCTTCCTGGCCGGTTACGCCCGGTCGGCGCATCCGTATGATCTGCATTCCATCCGCTATATCGTTTCGGGCGCTGAGAAACTGAAGGAAGAAACCCGTGCTGTTTACGCCAGCAAATTCGGCCTGCGCGTGTTCGAAGGTTATGGCGCAACCGAAACCTCGCCAGTGATCAGCGTCAATACACCAATGCATCACCGCGTCGGCACGGTGGGACGCTTCATGCCCTGCATGCAATATGATCTGCGCCCCGTCCCTGGCATCGAAGAAGGCGGCCAGCTTTGGGTCAAGGGCCCAAGCGTCATGCTGGGCTATCTGCGCGATGATCAGCCCGGCGTGTTGCAACCACTTGAAGGCGGCTGGTATGATACGGGGGATATCGTGGCGGTGGATGAAGATGGCTTTATCACCATCAAAGGCCGCGTGAAACGCTTTGCCAAGATCGCCGGCGAGATGGTTTCCCTGACCGCGATCGAAGCCGCCGTGACCAGCCTTTGGCCCGATGCAATGCATGCCGTTGTCGCCATTCCGGATGAGCGCAAGGGCGAACAGATCATCCTGTTGACCAGCCAGGCGGATGCGGCGCGCGACCAATTGCTGGCGCATTTCAAGGCAAAGAATATCCCGGAATTATCCCTGCCGCGCAAAATCAAGATCGTCGAAAAAGTGCCGCTGCTTGGCACCGGCAAGATCGATTACCAGGCGGCAAAAGCGGTTGTGCTGGGCAAGGAATAAAGTCAATGTCATGCTGAATTTATTTCAGCATCCATAAAAGCGGTGCGCCAATTGATGGACCCTGAATCAAGTTCAGGGTCCCTATTTCTTTATTTGGCAATCTGCAATTTGCGCGCCTGGGTTACGACATAGCGGACCAGTTCGTATTCAAACGGCGATCCCGACTGGAAGTAACGGAAATCATTGCGCGAGCGGGCATCGATCGGCAAGACGCCGTAAGCCACGATTTTATAGGCCGTTTCGTCTTCGATATTGTTGGGCACGATAAAGGACATGGTGGCGATATCGACGACTTTACCGGCGGCATCGCGCACGTTTGAAGGCCCAAGGACGGGCAGCACGACAAAAGCCCCGGGACCTGCGCCCCAGACACCCAATGTCTGGCCGAAATCTTCATTGCGGCGCTCGATGCCGATTTTGGTGGCCACATCAAATGTCCCCAATAAACCCGCCGTCGTATTGATGGCAAAACGGCTGGCGGTGATGCCGGCCTTGCCCGGACTGCCCTGTAAGACGGCATTGGTGAAATTGGTGACTTCACCGACATTTAAAAAGAAACTGCCGATGCGCTTGCGCACAAATTCGGGCGTAACGTTCTTATAGGTTTCAACGATCGGGATCAGGAGGTAATTATCCAGACCGGCGTTAAAGCGGTATACGAATTTATTGACGCCTTCGGCCGGATCATAGACGGCAAACTGACGCTCACCCTTTTCCTTTGCGGCGATATCGACAAAACGACGGCGCGGCGCGCGTTCATCGCCATAGGAAAGACGTGGGCCCGCTTCGGTGCCATAGGGGCGGTTTGTCGAACATCCGCTCGCTAAAAAGGCGAGAAGGACCAGGGCCAAAGAGCGGGCCAGGGGACGGGAAAGGGAAGGTTTCATTTCGCTACTCCTTGACCCAGCATGAATTGGACTATGTCACGCGCCACCGGCGGATAGGACAGATTGCCCAGATGCCCGCCATTGGGATAAATCTTGGCGTGACCATCGAATAAGGCCACTAGCCTATCTATTTCACCCGGGGCCGGGATGATATCGTCGCGATTGGTCATCATGCCGAATTTGGGATTGTGGGAAAGATAGGCGCCAAGCGATTCCATGCTGTTCTCTTCAATCAGGGCCTTTTTCGTCATGCCTGGATTATCGGCCAGATAACGTTCCGAATAGATATCGTTGAAATAATTCAACAGGCTGGTACGCAAAGCGACGCTCAGGTAATTATTCAGCGATGTCGTCGTTGTAAAGGCCGTGTTCTTTGGATAGATATATCCCGTATTGGCCATGACATCGGAAGTGAAAATCATATTGGCCGCAAACAGGCGGAAATTCAGGCCGATCACGGTGGCCAGGCTGTTATCGCTGGGCTTGTATTTATTATAGGCATCGATAAACAGACGCTCGTTCTGAAAGTCCAGCGCATCTCCGCTGGCGCTCATCGTCGCCAAACGCGCCATCTGGCGGTCGATGAAATCATCCACGTCGTCAATCCCGTTCGGCAAGGCGCTATACAGCATTTTATCGATCATCTGGATCGAGCTATACAGGCTGAGCGGCGGGTTGATCAGGAAAACGCGGCGGAAATTCAACGCCTTTTCGTCTTCGTCCAGGCGCGCCGTAAAAGCGGCATCCAGACCACCCAAAGAATACCCAGTCAATAAACGCTCAGTCACCGGCACTTCGGCGGCGACCTGTTTATCGATCATTTTCATCACATGGTACAAATCCTTGGCTGATTGGCGCGGGCGGCCTGGGGTGAAATTCTCGCTGGCCGTCACGATGAAATTCGGATGGGTAGTTGAAGGCAGCAGGACGACGTGAAAACCGGCGGAATAAAAAACATTGCCAAGGCTGCGCATCTGTTCGCTGCGGTGATCCGCGCCGGTCCCGGCGATGACATAGATTAGCGGAGCCGCCTGCGGCTGCAACAACGTGCTGTAACGCAGGCCTTTTTCATACCAGAACCCGCTTGGGATAAAGCGTTTCGGATAAACCGTCAGCATGCGCGCAGTGGGCGTGGGCAGGGCAGAATAATCGGTGCGCATTTCCTTTGGCACGCCGATAATCGTGGCAGCATACGGGTTGTTGATCGGATAAGCATAGGCCGGCGCGGCAGGTGCCGTGGTCAGCAGCGGGAATCCCTCGGGCTTCGATGCACAGCCCAAAAGGAGCAAAACGGTAAAAAGGGACTGAACAATCAAAAGAAAACGGGAACGCGCCATAGGAAGATGCAAGGTCATTGATATTTCTGCCGGAAAAAGGATGACCTAGTGTATCTTTTATAAATTTCCATGCCTAGCCCTTTATAGGCAGGATAAAAAATTTGAGTTATTCCGATCAAATCAGATGCAAGGTTTTTTGACTCACTGGGGGCTTGTGACCGTCACGGCAATCGATACAGAGGCAGATGTTGACTCCTGGTGGCTTTGATGCGGTTTAAGCCTTTGGGCTATAGCGATGTTTTTACAAAACAGGTTTAACAAGGCCAAAAACTGCACTATCCAAAGCGCGATTAATGCCGTCGCAATGCAATGGGAAAAGAAATGCTCGCCCCGCCCGATCTGTATAATACTAAGCACGGGTTCCGGCGGCGAGCCCCATGCCATAGCCCCCGAATTTACGCTTTCGCGTCGTGGCAAAAGCCCCAGGCGTGAGAATAAGGGCAAAAACAAAAGCGGCAGCCAAAGGCTGTAAAATACGCCATTGGGGAAGACAAAACCTGACCAGCCCTATAAATACGGTATCCCCAGTACTGTTGTGACAAAAAACCATTTCACAGCCGTGTGCAGCCAAAAGGTAAGCTGCGGGTCGGATTTGGGCCACATCCAGCGCTCGGCGCCGGTCAATGCCAGTGCTTCACGGCCGAAAAAGAGATCCGAAATTAAAGGATCGATCCGCAATCCCTGATGCAACAGGCGAACCGCCGGAATGGCAAAAGCGGTAAACAGCAGGAAGCGACCGAATCGTTGAGAGAGGTTAACTGGGGTGAAAAAGAATTTGCGGCAAAATTGCAAACGGCGGACAGCATTCTTTTGTAACCTTTCGGACAATAATGGAATATCCGATCAACTACACCTCGATACTAACCCAGACTTATAAATTTATATAGAATGCCTGCAGGAA
>JAQGJA010000086.1 GCA_028290805.1 Alphaproteobacteria bacterium | reverse complement strand
TCACCAACTATCCTAAACGTCACTGAAAACGCCGCCAACCAGATCCGCGAGCGCCTGCTGGAAGCGGGCGAGGGCGTGATCGGCCTGCGCGTCGGCATCAAGGCCCGCGGCTGTTCCGGCATGGCTTATTTCATGGAATACGCCAAGACCCAGGACGAAGAAGACGAAATCGTCGAAAAAGACGGGATCAAGGTTCTGGTCGATCCGTCCTCGATGATGTATTTACTGGGCACCACGATCGATTACGTCTCGAACGATATCGAGGAAGGCTTTACCTTTAAAAATCCCAACGAAAAATCGCGTTGCGGCTGTGGCGAAAGTTTTAACACCTAAATTCAATCCCGCTTCGGCGGGATTTTTTATGCCAGAAAATCCTCAATCGCCCTGACCGAATTTTCTTTCGCCGCATCCATCAGGGCGTTCTTCCATTTTTTGGAAACGGGCTGGGCGTGATAAAGCCCTAGCATGTGGCGGGTGATGTTTTTGAGATAAATGTCTTTGGCTTGTTCTTCGCGCATATAGGCGAGCATTTGTGCCACGATGGTTTCGCGCGAGAGGTGATGGGGCATTTGCGCTGCTTCCATTGAAGCAAAAACCGCCCGCTCCATTTCCGCCAGGAAATAGGGCTCGTGATAGGCCTTGCGGCCGATCATCACCCCGTTGACATGGGCGAATTGGGCGCCGATATCCGCCATATTTTCAAACCCGCCATTGATGATGATTTCCAGCTGCGGGTAGTCGCGTTTGATTTGATGCACGCGGGTCCAGTCCAGCGGCGGCTTCTCCCGGTTTTCCTTGGGGCTTAATCCTTTCAGCCAGGCCTTGCGGGCGTGCAGGATGAACACATCACAGCCGCCTTTTTCATGCACGGTTTCGATGAAGTCGCACAGGAATTCATAACTGTCCTGGTTGTCGATGCCGATGCGCGTTTTAACGGTGACGGGTATCTGCACCACATCCCGCATCGCCGCGACGGCTTGGGCCACGCGCAGCGGTTCCGCCATTAAACACGCGCCGAAGGCCCCGGCCTGAACGCGGTCGCTGGGGCAGCCGCAATTGAGATTGATTTCGTTATAGCCGAATTCCTGGCCAATCCTGGCTGCTTTCGCCAGCGCCACAGAATCAATCCCGCCCAATTGTAGGGCGACGGGATGTTCCTCAGCGCGAAAATACAAATGCCGTCTGGCATCGCCCAGCACAATCGCATTGGCATGGATCATTTCGGAATAAAGCAGCGCATTGGGTGAAAGCAAACGATGGAAAAACCGGCAATGCCGGTCGGTCCAGTCCATCATCGGGGCGACGGATATCCGGCGGTCGACCGACATCTCAGTGCAATTGCGGCAGATGGGACAGGCGCAAACGCTGCAACCCCCAGGCTACGCCCCATAATACGGCCAGCAGCAACAGGAAAATCCCGTTGCCGAAACGGGCAAATAAAGTGGGTTTGAGGCTTTGGGGCAAGGCCTGGTCGATGATGCCTTCGGTGCCCAAAGGCAAGGCCTGCAAAATGCGGCCGAACGGATCGATGGCGGCGGAAATGCCGGTATTGGCAGCGCGGATGAGGGGAAGGCCTTCTTCAATCGCCCGCGTGCGCGTGATGGCCAGATGCTGATAAGGACCCGAAGTGCGCCCATACCAGGCGTCATTGGTGATATTTAATATCCATTGCGGTCGCGGCTTGTTCAATGCCGACGCGCCCGGGAAAATTACCTCGTAACAGATCAGCGGGCTGAAAGCGGGTACGCCATCAAGCGCTATGGTCGTCACGCCGGCCCCGCGCGTCAGGCTGCCATTGGCAAAGGCCACCGGCGTCACCGGCCAGTATTCCTGGAAAGGCAGAAACTCGCCGAACGGCACCAGATGGAATTTCTCGTAATGACCCAGACGGCGGCCCGTATTGTTATAAAGGCTAAGGCGGTTGAAATAGTGGGTCTTGTTGCGTTCATCCATCTCGACCTCCAATACGCCTGCGGCCAGGATGGTGCTGTTGGGCAATAACTCGGTGGCGTTGCTTTCCAGGCGGCGTACATCCATCGTGTCGATCAGCGGGATGGCGGTTTCGGGCCAGACGACCATGCCGGGGGTTTTATCGGCTTGCTGCACCGTATGCGCCCATAATTTACGCTCGTTGCGCAGGCGCAGTTCGGGGTCCCATTTCATCGTCTGCTGGATATTGGGCTGGACGATGCGGACGATATAGGGGTTCTCCTGCACCGGCAACGTTGTCGCGAGCCGGCCAAAGCCCCAGGCAATCAGCGCCCCCATGACCAGCAGGAAAAGGGCGGCAAAAACCCGCCCGCTGCGTTCCTGGTAATTGCGGGCGAAAAAAACGGGCAGGGCGGCAAAAATCAGCGTGGCCAGACTCAGCCCATATACGCCAAACAAGGCGACCGATTGCATCACCGGCAAAAACGCGGTCCAGGCATAGCCCCAGCTATTCCAGGGAAACCCGGTAAAGACCCAGCCGCGCAGCCATTCCGTCAAAGCCAGCAAGACGATAAGGGCGATCAAACGCCCCGTCCCCTGCCAGGCCATGCGGTGCCACAAAATAACCGCCAGCGCCGGATAAACCGCCATCAGCGCGGGCAGCCCCGACAAGGAAAACGGCAGCACCCACCAGTTATGCCCGATATCCACAAACAAAGCGGCGGAAATCCAATACAGCCCCGCCACATGAAAAGCAAAAAAGAACAGGAACGTCTTGAAAAACGCCTGGGCCGTGGTCAGCGCTTTATCCAGCATGCGGATAAACAGCGGAAAGGTAAGCAGCAGCACCGGAAACAAATACACCGGCGGCATCGCCAGCGCATTGGCCGTGCCCAGCGCCAGACACAACAGGTAATCCTGCCGGACGCTGCGCGTATCCAGCCAGCGGAGGAAATGGAGAAGATTTTGCTTGATCATGGCCTGTAACATAGAGGGTTTTGGCGGGAAGGGGCAATGAAAAACAATGTTCTTCTGTCATTTCGAACCGACTAAAAGGAGGTGAGAAATCTCATACCGTTTAATGGCACAGGATTTTACCCTCCGGTCGAAATGACAATATCTGGATTACTGATTCAGTTCCAATAAAGTAAATTCGGCCCTGCGTCCCCCTTCGGGATTGGGGAGCAGCGTTTGGGACGAAATACCAATTTTAATTTTACTTTCCAAAACTTCCGGTGCATATTGCCGGATTTTTTCGGCAACAACTTCGCAGGACGGCGCCCGTATCTGGAGGATAGCAAGATGGCCGCTGCTGGCCGCCCGGAAAGCGGCTTTGAAAAGATCGGGCTGATTGGCGCCGCTTATGATAAGGCCGACGCAATCCGCATCGGAAGCAAGGATTTGTTTCATGCTGCGGGCAATATCTTCTGAATCATTGTGGATGACTTCGACCTGGCTGATGCCCGGTAAAATAAATTCTGAATAATCCTCGATCAGGAAAACGGATTTTCCAGCATTCTTTACATGGTTTAGGAAAGAGCACGTAACAGTAGTCATGCCATTACCCACAACACCACTGACAACGATAATGCCCATGTCCAGCTGCAGCCATTTATTGAACATTTCTGCCGTCGCCGCATCTTTTGCCAGTTCACCGATTTCAAACAGATGGATGTCATGCGGCATAAACCGCAGCGTTACCCGTATCCCTGTTACCGTGTCCAGTTTCTGGTACTGGATATTGATTTGGCTGTCGGCATCGCCGGGATTTTTCTGCAGGTAAAACCCGCGTGCTTCTTCATCCTGTCTGGGAAAAGAGTTTTCGACAAGATAATGGTGAATCTGATTGAACAGGTTTTCAGAAATCTCTGTGATTTTTTTGATGCTTCCTTTTAGGCGATAGGCAATTTCGTAACGTCCGCCTGTCGGGTAAAATTGGATGGAATAGGCCTCCTGGCTCAAAGCGTCCCGAAGAAGATTTTGCACTAATGGACCTGGCTGGGTGTCCGAAGGAGGAAGATTGTTCCCGGCACGCGCCGCCAAAAATTCAGCCAGCATGGCAGCGTCCTTTTGCGTTTGTCCATCTGGGCCCTTGCCCGACAAATACAGTTCCAGCTCTTCGCGGACAAAGCGCCACTGTCGGCCCAGTTTATGGCCGGGGACCTTGCCGGCCTGCAGCCATTTATAGAGGGTGCTGGCGTTGGTTTTGAGATAGGCGACCGCTTCGTCGAAGTCGAGATATTGATTGTCCATATGATTCTCCTTTGATATCCATTAGAATCCATTATTATCCGACATTGGATAAATAGCAAGATAAAAACGTAAATCCCAGGTTTGCGTTTCACTTTGCCTGGAAGTGGAGCAGGGCCGCCTTATCGGCCATAAAAAAAGCCCTGCTTTACAGCAGGGCTTTCGAATCTTGGCTTGGCATTCCGCCTGGGTTTAAAAACCGTCGCGGTCTTTGCGTTTGCGTTCCAGTTTACGGTGGCGGCGTACGGCTTCGTTTTCCTTGCGGGCCCGAATTTCCGAGGGTTTCTCGTAATGCTTGCGGCGTTTGAGCTCTTTATAGATGCCCTCACGCTGAAGCTTCTTTTTTAGGACGCGCAGACCTTGTTCCACATCGTTATTGCGGATCGTAATCTCGACCAAAAAAATCACCACCTTCCTGAGTAAAATAGGTTTGTCGCCTTGGGAGGATGGCGACAAACCGAGCTGCTTTGTACGTGACTCGTTGGGGATTCGCAACCCTTAAATGCCCTGTTTCGCAGAAATCTTCGTTTGTGTGTCTTTTACGAAACCGGCAAAGAATTTTTCGGCCCAGGACGGTGCGATGCTTTTGATATAACCACCCATGCCCGGCGCCTGGCGCAGCGGGGCCAGCGCCTGGCCCAGGGCGGGCAGCATCTTGTCCCAATCAGGCAGATGCCGGTCCTGGAACACGATAAAGGCCCGCAATGGAGGCTTGCGCCCACCGAACAGCAAACATTCATGCAATTCGCAGGTGATCAATGTATCCTTACCCAGATAAACGGTCTTGCTGCCTTCATTTTTAACCTTCAGCCCGTATTTATAGGGGCTAAATCCGCCTTTTTTTACCCGTGCGGCATAATCGTCGCCGGCCTTTTTAGTCGATGGGATCTGGTCGCTGCTGACGGCCACTTCCAGGGGTTTGTCCGCGCCGGTGCCGGGCGCATCCTGAGGGACAAGGGTTAATATGCCTGGGTCCAGGCGCAGGCCCATCACCGTTTCCTTGCCCAATTGATAGGCATCGCCCTCGTAATGCGGGTCGATAAAGCGCAAGGGCACGTAATAATTCTGCCCGCCCACCGTCGCCGTCATGGGATAATCGGGCAGGAAATCACGGGCGTAAAAAGGCGGCGCATATTGGATAAAACCCCAGACCAGCCCGACCATCATGGCCAGGGAGATCAGGTTGCTGATAAGGCGGCGCATCTAGCGTTTTGGCTGATCAAGCGCAGTAAATGGACCGGCGCGGTCCTTTTTCATGTGGTTAAGGCCGTTGCCGCATTTATAACGGGCATAGCCCGGCTCTTTCAAAACTTCCTGAATACCATCGGCGAAATGCCGTAATTTACCGGGTGTTTCATAGCCCAGTTTTTTCATCGTGCCGACATTGATCTTGCCAAAGAACCCGACGCCGGTGCCAATTACTTCGCCCGGATGCATGCTGGCATAGGAAAGCCCTTTTACCTCATCGCCAATCCAATTGGTAATCGGCAGGACGGTGCCCCATTTATCCAAGGCAAACATGATGTCGTTCTTGTTGTTCTTGAACAGGGAAGCCGCATTTTCGTCCGAGAAAAAGGCGATCCTGTCATAATGGGTTTCATGCGGGCTGGCGAGTTTGGTCATGACTAATTCTTCCGCTCCAGCAAAAACTTCGCCAGATCGACCAGCACCCCGGTGCGAGATTCATCGAAGACCGAGAGGTGATGGATGCATTGGTCGACCAGCAGCTCGCATTTGGCACGGGCTTCCCCTGGGGCCATGAAGGCCAGGAAATTCTTTTTGCCGGCCTTGGCGTCCTTGCCTGTTTCCTTGCCCAGATCCTGTTGCACGCCGGTAAGGTCCAAAAGATCGTCCGTCATCTGGAACGCCATGCCGAAATCATGGGCGTAATTGCGCAAAGCCATGGCGTGTTTCGGGGCGGCCTTGCCCATGATGGCGCCGACTTCGCAGGCGAACATGATCAGGGCGCCGGTTTTCATTTTCTGCATGCGGGTCACGGCGCCGACATCCAGTTTCTGGGTCTCGCTGAGCAGATCCAGCATCTGTCCGCCGCACATGCCGCGCGGGCCGACGGCGCGGGCCAGACCTTCGACCAGTTTCAGGCGGATGCGGGCATCGGGATGGGAATCGGGATCGGCCAGCACTTCAAATGCGAGGGATTGCAGGGCGTCGCCTGCCAGAATGGCGGTGGCCTCGTCGAATTCGCAATGCACGGTCGGGCGGCCGCGGCGCAATTTGGCGTCATCCATCGCGGGCAGATCGTCATGGATCAGGGAATAGGCATGGACCATTTCGACAGCGGCAGCCACGCGCAGGGCACAGGAATAATCGACGTTGAAAAGCTCGCACGAGGTCAGGACCAAAAGCGGGCGCATCCGCTTGCCGCCTTCCAGCGTCGCATAGCGCATGGCGTCGAAAAGCTGGGATTCCATCTCGTTGCTTTTTGGAATCAGGCGGTTAATGACATCGTTCACGGCGTCGGCAGTCTGGCGGATAGCGGCTTTCAAACGTTCGGTCATTAAATGGTGCTTTCTATTTCAGGTCGAATTCGGCGGTTTGCGGCTGTCCCGCAGCATTCAGGCTGAGTTTTTCGACGCGCAACTGGGCATCTTTCAGCTTGGCTTCGCAATGCTTGCGCAGGGCCACGCCCTGTTCGTAATCGCGGATGGATTGCTCCAGCCCCGCTGAGCCGCTTTCAAGATTGCGCACAATTTTTTCCAAAGCCGCCAGGGCGTCTTCAAAGGACAGATCGGAAATGGAGGCATTTTTGTCGGTCATGGTGGGGCAGTATAGCATCGCCCGCAAAATGCGTCAAAATAAAACCGCGTTAAAACATCACCGGGGCCAGCGCGGCCAGGGCCAGGATCATGCCGACCTGGTTCTGCAGGCGGAAAAAGCGTAAGGAAAATTCGGCATTCTCCGGCTTCCACATCCCATGCGCCGTTGCCAGCACCATCGCAGCGACAAACAGCATGGCATAGCTTAAGAAAGGTGCCTGGACCAGATACAGCGCCAGGCCGAAAAGGATTACCGTCACGGCCCAGCCGATGCCGATATATTTCTTGCTGTCTGGCCCCCAGTGCAACGCGGTGGATTTAATGCCGATCAGGGCATCATCCTTGGCGTCCATATGGGCGTAAACCGTGTCATAAGCAACGACCCAGGCAATCCCGGCCAGATACAGAATAAGGGCGGGCCAATGCAAGGTGGTCTCAATCGAGGCCCAGCCGATCAGCGCGCCGGAGGCGAAATTCAACCCCAGGAAAGCCTGGGGCCACCAGGTGATACGCTTCATATAAGGATAAGCGGCGATCAGGGGCAACAGCAAAAACCCGATCATAA
>JAQGJA010000074.1 GCA_028290805.1 Alphaproteobacteria bacterium | reverse complement strand
TCGCAGTTTGCAATGTTTTTTCATCCAGATGCCGCGCGCGCGTTACATCCTTGTCGAATTGCTGTTGCAGATCCTGGAGCAGGGAAAGCGTCATGGCGCGGTTATCTTCGCTGATCGAACTGCGCGTCGCCATTTCGGGAAAAGATTTATAGCGGCCCTGGTGCAATAAATTCGCTTTGACGCCGATCTTGTCCAGCAATTCCTTGGCAAAGGGCATCTCGGTGCTAAAGCCTGTGATCGCCAATTCGCCCAAAGGCTGCAGCCAGATTTGTTCAAAAGCGGTGGCCAGCCAGTATTCCGGCATGGCGGGCCCGTCGCCCAAAGTATCGGCGTAAATATAGGCGAATTTCCCGCTGCGGCGGAAACGGAACACGGCGTCGCGCAATTCCTGGGCCGTCGAAAGGCCGATCCCGCCCGCCGATAAATGCAAGGCAAGGCCGGTCACGCGCGCATCCTGGCGGGCCAGTTCCAGCGTCTGGATGATATCCTGTAAATTGGGCTCGGCATTTTCGAAACTGCTCAGCACGCCATGATCGCTGGCCGCTTCGTTCAAGCCGTTCTGCAAGGACAGGCTAAGGACCATGCGCTCGGGCAGCTGGGCCTGTTTTTTATTGCTGCGCACCGAGATTGTCACGCCGATCACGATCAGGGCGATGACCAGAAAACCGATTACGGCGAAAAATCCGACAATTATTCTTTTCATGTTTCGTCCTGTAAATTATTCAATGGCAGATTTTTTTCTTCGGCCAGTATCCGCGGTTTCTTCTCGCGGCGGAAATTCCATTTCAGCGGCGTATCCTTGTCGCTGGTAAAACCGGACAACACAATCTGGGTCGTCTTTTTCGGTGTATCGCCGATATTGGCCAGATAGAGGCTGTCTTCCAAAAATATTTCAGCCCCCTGACAGCGAAAGCGCCAGCCCGCCCCGGACCGCGTGCGCAGCAAGACGCCGTTGCTGCCAGTCAGTGACGCCCGCACATCGGGGGAAAGATGGAAGCGGATCGAAAACGGATGGCCTGCGCTGCCTGTAAAAATATCCTGCCCGCGCAGATCCTCGCCGCCATCGCCCAGATATAATTGCCGGTTATGCAGCACGCCCAGATTGCTGTGATAGCCGTCATGGCTTGCTGCGATCAATATCTGGTCTTTGCTGGCTTCGCGGTGCAGATGGATGGTGCGCGGATGTCGCCCGATGCCACCTTCGCTGCGCAGTTCCAGCGCGTTGGTATTGGCGATGATGGCAGTGGAATGGGCCGCGGTGTTGCGCAAGGCCATCGCCATCGGCAATTGTCGGCAAATGGTTCCGGCATGGCCGCAATTGACGACCAGGCGCTCGCGCCCCACGGAAAATTCAAACGACAAGGGCGCGGCATGCAACTGCATGTCAAAGCCGGGGGAGGGCGGGGTGCCGACATCGAAAATCGCCACGCTGCGCCCCAGCTGCAACCGTTCATAGCCCGTATGTGGCGCGGTTTGCGCGGCTTTGCCATTGGCATGGGCCTGCTGCAAAATCATTTCCAGCTTGCCGGAATCGCTTTCGCTGGCGCCGTTGAACTGGGCCAATTTGCCATCGCCATGCTGATAGAAACGCAGCATTGGCGCCATGGCATGAATGGCCTGCTGCAGGCTTTCGGGCACGGCCAGCCCTGCACAGCGTAAAGCGCTTCGGATATCGATAAAATTGTGCAGCACATGGGCATGGGCCATTGGGTTGCGTTCGATATGGCCGCCATCGGGCAGAATCTGTTTGGTGATTTCATCCTGTAACAAAGCCAAAGCCTGGAACAGACGCGGCTGGCTGTTGGGCAAGGCGAGACAGGCGTAAATTTGACCCTTCAGCGCTGTGATAAGGCGCGAGCCTTTTATCTGGCCGGGCAAGACGCGCAGCAAATAACGCGATTGTTTCTGGATCGCCTCGAATACATCCAGGCGATAGCCGTCATCGGCGCTGGCCAGGAAAAAATCATGCAGCCCGATCCAGGCGGCCAGGCGCGCGCCGGTAATATCGGGCCGCCAGGCAATGGAATCCCAGCTTTTGTAATTAACCAGCCAGTCCTTGACCAGCATCCGCGCCATACGCCGCGCCTGGTCGCCGCCAAGCGCGCGCAGATCGCGCAGCCATTCGAAACTATGCATCGAAACCAGCCAGTCGGGGCTGGCGTCCTCGGGTTTCCAGCGGATGGGCTGACCCGGAAAATTCTGGCCACAAAAATCGAATTTCAGCTTCAGCATGTCGCGCCCGGCACTGGCCGAACCGGACCAGGGATCGGGCGGAATGACGACCAGATTATAAGGGGTTTTCGGTGCCAGCGAAAACAGACGCAGGACGGGATGATCGCTCAAACTCTGCCAGAAGCCGGGCTTATGCGCCGGGTTCTTGCCGCGCTGTTTTTGCGGCGTTTGGCTGCGCTGCAACTGGCGCGGCAGGACGGGGTTCAGCGCGGCGGTATTTGGCCGTATCCCCGGTTGGATCTTGCGCGGCATTACGCCCCCGCTTTCAGCGCGGCGATAAACCCGGCGCGGTCGGCGCTGTGGCACAAGGCGCTGCCGCTGACCAGGGATGTCGCCCCGGCAGTGCAACAGGTTTTTGCCGTTTCCAGATTGATGCCGCCATCGACCATGATATCCAGATAGGGATAGGTTGCGGCGGCCTGTTTTATTTTATCGGACTGGTCGATGAATTTCTGCCCGCCGAAACCGGGTTTCACCGTCATGATCAACAAGCGGTCGATCTCCGCCAGTATTTCTGCATTAATATCATCCAGCGAGGTTTCGGGATTAAGCGCAAGCCCTGGCTTGCAGTTTGCGGCTTTTATTTTTCGCACCAATGCCAGCGCATCGGTTTGGGTCTCGGCATGAAAGGAAATATTTTCGGCCCCCGCATCGATAAAAATATCGATCCATTGCGCCGGATTCGTGACCATCAGATGCACGTCAAATTCCTTTTCCGTCACCTGGCGCACGGCTTTTGTAACAGCAGGCCCAAAGGTCAAATTTGGCACGAAATGCCCGTCCATGATATCCCAGTGGAAAATATCCGCGCCCGCTGTATCCAGCGCTGCGATCTCGTCGCCAAGACGCGCAGTATCCATCGCCATAACCGAAGCTGCAATTAAAGGGAAAGCCATGGTCTTTTGTAGCCCGAAAGGGCGGGGCGGGACAAGGGGCTGGGTAGTGGATTTATACGGTTATTATGGGGAAACAACAGAGACTACATCCCCATATAACGCGGGCCCCCGCCGCCTTCGGGCGTGGTCCAGTCGATATTCTGGGTCGGGTCCTTGATGTCACAGGCCTTGCAATGGACGCAGTTCTGGGCATTGATCTGCAGGCGCGGGCCGCCATCGGGCGCATCATGCACGATTTCATAGACGCCTGCCGGGCAATAGAATTGTTCGGGGCTGCCGTAAACTTTGTAATTGATCTCAATGGCTTTTGCCGGATCGTGCAGTTTCAGGTGACCGGGCTGGTGCTCGGCATGGTTGGTGTTGGAGAGATAAACCGAAGAAAGGCGGTCGAAACTAAGCACGCCATCGGGTTTGGGGTATTGAATCGGCGTGCTCTGCGCTTTTGGTTTCGTCGCGCTATGGTCGGCATGGTTCTTCAATGTCCAGGGCGCTTTGCCGCGGAAGATATAGGTTTCTAAAGCTGCATTAATCAGTCCCAAAAACAAACCGTGATGAAAACCGGGCCGGATATTGCGCACGGTTTTCAATTCCTCCCACAGCCAGGAAGCGCGCAGTTTCTCCGGGTAAGCATCGCATGCCCCGGTGCGGTTATCCTGCAAATGCTCCACCAAAGCTTCAGCCGCGACCATCCCCGATTTCATGGCCAGATGATTGCCCTTGATTTTCGGCACGTTCAAAAACCCGCCACTGTCGCCGATAATCATTGCGCCATTCACGACCAGTTTTGGAATGGACTGGAACCCGCCCTCGACAATTGTGCGCGCGCCATAGGATATCCGCTTGCCGTTCGCAAGATGCTTGGCAATTTCCGGATGCGTCTTCCAGCGCTGCATTTCCTGGAACGGGGAGAGGGACGGGTTCTCGTAATCCAGCCCGACGACATAGCCCAGGGAAACCAGATTTTCGCCATAATGATACAGCCAGCTGCCGCCATAAGTTTGGTGATTCATGGGCCAGCCGATAGTATGCACGGCCAGGCCTTTTTTGTGCTGTCCCGCCGGAATTTCCCAGATTTCCTTGACGCCCAGCCCATAGGTTTGCGGGTCGCAGTCTTTGCGCAGGTCAAATTTTTCCTGTAATGTTTTGGTCAGCGAACCTCTGCAGCCTTCGGCCAAAATGACCTGGCGCGCATGGATTTCCACGCCGGGCATGAACTGGTCCCCCGGCGTGCCGTCCTTGTTCAGCCCCATATCATTGGTGGCCACGCCGATGACGTTGTTTTGCGCGTCATATAAAATTTCCCCGGCGGGGAACCCTGCAAAGATTTCCACACCCAGAGTTTCCGCCTGGCCCGCCAGAAATTTACCGAATTCGCCTAAGGAAATAATGTAATTGCCTTTGTTGTGCATCTGTTTCGGGGTGGGCAAACGCCAGGATTTTGTTTTCGTCAGGAAACAGAAACGGTCTTCCGTCACGGGCGTTTTTAACGGCGCGCCCAATTCTTTCCAGTTCGGCAATAACTCAGCCAAAGCGCGCGGCTCCAGCACCGCGCCGGACATCAGATGCGCTCCGACCTCCGCGCCTTTTTCCAGCACGCAGATGGATAATGACGGCTGTAATTGTTTCAGCCGTATTGCACAACTCAACCCCGCAGGGCCTGCGCCTACGATGACAACGTCATAGGGCATTATGGTACGGTCGGGGTGGATGGGGTCCATGCTATTTTCCTTGATTAATGTGCCTATTTTATCCGCCTAAACCTTACCGACAAGATAACTATGCCG
>JAQGJA010000061.1 GCA_028290805.1 Alphaproteobacteria bacterium | reverse complement strand
TTGGGGCTATGGCATTTGGGAGCGGATTCTCGTCGTGCTGGATAAAAAGATCAAGGATACAGGGCACGAGAATGCCTATTTCCCTCTCTTTATTCCGCTCAGCCTGTTTGAAAAAGAAGCGGCGCATGTCGAAGGCTTTGCCAAGGAGATGGCGGTTGTCACCCATACGCGGCTAAAGCGCGAGGACGATAAATTCGTGCTGGAAGGCAAACTGGAAGAGCCGCTGGTCGTGCGTCCCACATCAGAAATGATCATCAGCGAATGTTTTTCCAACTGGGTGCAATCCTATCGCGACCTGCCGGTCCTGATCAACCAATGGGCCAATGTTGTGCGCTGGGAAATGCGCACACGGTTGTTTATGCGCACCAGCGAGTTTTTATGGCAGGAAGGCCATACGGCACATGCCACGCAAAAAGAGGCGGAAGAAGAAACCTGGCTGATGGCTGAACAATACCGCTCGCTGATCGAAGATTACATGGCGGTGCCGACGATCCAGGGCCGCAAATCCGAGGATGAAAAATTCGCCGGGGCCGAAGTCACCCTGACACTTGAAGCCATGACCCAGGACGGCCGCGCCTTGCAGATGGGCACCTCGCATTATCTGGGCCAGAATTTTGCCAAAGCGTCGAATATCCGTTTCCAGAATGAAAAAGGCGAATTGGAATATGTGCACACGACATCATGGGGTGTTTCAACACGTCTGATCGGCGGCCTGATCATGACGCATAGCGACGATATGGGCCTGCGCCTTCCGCCGCGTATCGCGCCGAAACAGATTGTTATCGTGCCCATAATGCGCGAGGGAACAGAAGAAGTGGTCATGAATTACGGGGCGGCATTAGAAGCACGATTGAAAGCGCTTTCTTATGCCGGTGAACCCGTTCGCGCGCAGTTGGACAAACGCAACCGCCTGGCGCCGGACAAGAAATGGGAATGGATCAAAAAAGGCGTACCTATTCTGATCGAGGTCGGCCCGCGTGATGTCGAGAATAACAAGGTTGCCGTAAAAATCCGCACTTCGGATAATCCAAAAGCCGACTTTATGGAGCTTGAAGAGTTCATCGCCGGCGTGCCGGAATTGCTGGGCCAGGTGCAAACGGCTTTGTTTGAACAGGCCGTTGCCTATCGCGATAATAATACCAGAACGGATATCACCGATTTTGCAGCATTCAAAAAATATTTTGAAGGCAAGAATGAATTCCTGAGCGGAACAGGATCGAAAATCGGCTTCATCCGCGCGCCCTGGAGCGGCAATATCCAAGCGACGGAAGCGGCGCTGAAGGAAATGGCGGTGACGATACGGTGCTTGCCATTGGAGCAGAAGGGTGATCTTGGACCGTGCGTGATTACCGGGAAACCTGCCGTTACCGAGGCGGTGTTTGGGCGGAATTACTAGGCCTATAATTTGTCATTTCGACCAGCGGGAGAAATCTGGGCAGGACGATACCGCTATTTATTCTGCACAGGATTTCTCGTCATACCTCCTCAAAATGACAAAATATATCTAAGGCTTCGGATTCTTTTCCGGATCGCATAAAAACTGCATCTGGGGCTGGGTCAGGCGTTGGCCGTTGAAAAAGACGCTGCCGTCTTTTTTGATGGTAGCCTGGCCGAGATAGGTTTCCGGCGTATAGCCGATGGTGTTGGGCAAACCCAGTTGCTGGGCCTGAAAGGCGCTGATATTCACCGTGATATTTTCATTCATCTCGATTTGCGGCGTGGCATCTACATCGGCAGGGGCAACGTCGCGCCAATACACATCCTTGCCGGGGATGTAATCGACATCCGGGCTTTTCTGAAAATTCGGCAATTCGCGGCAGAGCCTTTCGATGGAAACAGGCGGTTTTTCAGCCGCCGCAAACGCCGTTACAGGAGATAGCAAAATCAATAAAAGGAAAATTATTCCCGTTCCCATGTGTTCACCGAGTCCAAAAAGGAAAAGCCGCTGTAATGGATCAATGCAAAAATGATGCCGGTTACAAATAATGAGATCACCGAAGTGATGATCAGCTTTTTCTTCAGACGCGGATTGGCCGGAGCACCGCTGGAATGGCCGATAATAGGTTTTTCCGCCGGGTGATTGCCGTAAGGCAGCACGGCAAAAATCACCACCCACCAAACCATGATGTAAATAAAGATGACATTGACGACACCCATATAACTCATGTCAGCTGGACCAGATGGACATTCAGCATCGGGCGTTTGCCTAATTCGTCCTTGATGCGGCGGCGGATGACCAGGCGGATGATTTCGCGCAAGGCTTCAGCATTCTGGCGGTCGCCTTCTTTGGCCTTGTTCACCGCTTGTTCGATATCGCCCATCAGCATTTCTTCGAGATCATAAGCGTCGTCTTCGTCGGCGCTTAATCCTGCGATAGAAAAGATCGGGTCGTGCAATAAATAGCCTTCTTCATCGATCACCACGGTTGCAACGATATTGCCTTCATTGGCAACGCGGGAACGTTCCTTGAGCAACAGGGAATCCTTGACCGGGATGATGCGAATGCCGTCGACGGCCAGGATGCCGGGCGTCACCTGTCCGGTTTTTTCGGGGCCGTCCTGGCGCAAGGCGATGATATCGCCGTTTTCCGGGATATAGTTATAAGGAATTTTGGCGTTCTGGCCGATCTGGACCTGGGCCAGCTGGTTTTCCTCGCTGCCATGCACGGGCACCAGGGTTTTCGGTTTGACCCAGGTGAACAGGTCGAACATCTCCTGGGCATAGGCGTGGCCAGAAGCATGGGTGAAGCCGGTTTCCGGCATCATCGTTTTAACGCCGCGGCGCAGGAATTTATTGCGGACGCGTTCGATGTTTTTCTCATTGCCTGGAATTTCGCGGGCGGAAAACACGATCAGGTCCCCGGATTCCAAAGACAATGTCGGGTGTTCATCCATCGATAAACGGTCGATCGCCGAGCCCGGTTCGCCTTGAGACCCGGTCGCCATGATGACGATTTTGCGCGGATCCATATCGGCGATTTCTTTTTCCTTAAGAAATGGCGCGACATCTTTCAGATAGCCGTATTTGCGTGCGACATCCTGAACCTTGATCATCGATCTTCCCATCATACCGACGCTGCGGCCGGATTTGATGGCGGCGTTCACCACGCTGCGGATGCGCGGGACGGAATGCGAGA
>JAQGJA010000054.1 GCA_028290805.1 Alphaproteobacteria bacterium | reverse complement strand
TTCGGTCATATGTTTGTTTTGATTATAGCATAGCTTGGCGGCGGTCTTTTTGATATCCGCCGTGCAGTCGTCATATCTTAAATGTCTAAAAAATTCAAAGAAATTTTGATTGGACTCTCTAAACGCGGTGCATATTCTTCTTGAGCCCAAATCCCTAAGTTCTTTATTCATCTCCTGCTGGTAGACCAGGCCTATAAGTGCCACTTTTGGATTATCGTCTCGAAGAGATTTCTCTGTCAGCTCATGTATGGCATCGGCGCAAAAAGCGGGCTTTTGTTTTTTCATGCTGAGCAGATTTTGGTTGTATTGGGTGGTATAGTTTATAAAAACTTTCTGCACCCTTTGCGCGGCATGTGCTTCCTGGTCATTAAAATCAAGCACACAATGCCGTAGGGGCTTTATTAAAAGCGGATAAGTGCGGTTAAGGGCTTTTTCTATCTTCATACGGATATTATAGAATATAAAACCGGATTATCAATATGTCCCATCCTTATGCAGATGGCTTTGCAGGCACCCCCCGGTAAATCCGGTCCATCAAGGCATCGGGCAATAAATTCTGTATATGCGCCATAAGCACCATCGGCCAGGGAAAGGCGATGACGGCTTTCTTTTTAGACAGGCCCTGTTTTACGATTCTCGCGGCACGGTCGGCTTTCATGATGAAGGGCATGGGAAAGCCATTGGCTTTGGTCATGCGGGTATCGATAAAGCCCGGGCAGATGACCGAAACATCGACGCCGAAAGGCGAGAGGAAACCGCGCAGGCCCTGGCCGTAAATTCGCACGGCGGCCTTTGAGGCAGAATAAGCAGGGGCGGTGGGAGATCCGCGATATCCGGCAATGGAGCTGACGATGCCCAGCTGGCCGCGGCCGCGGGCGCGCATGAGGGTCATGACGGGGTGGAGGGTATTGATCACGCCGTTTACATTGATATTAAAAATGCGTTTGACCTGTTCCGCCGTTTCCCCGCCGCCGCCGGTTCCGGCGGAAATCCCGGCATTGGCGATGCACAGATCGATGGGATGATTCGCATTGAATTCTTCCAGCCATTGGCCAAGAGCGGTGGCATCGGCCACATCGAGCAGGCCGGTAACGACGGTTGCGCCATATTTACGGCAAACCCCGGCGAATTGTTCCAGTCTTTCCGCATTACGCCCGATTAGCCCCAGCGTCACGCCTGGCGCAGCATAATGCAGGGCAAGGGCGGCGCCCAGTCCGCTTGAAGCGCCGGTAATCACGATGGAAGATGGTTGCTGCATTGATTTTAACCCCGTTACTGGTAACATAGCCCCATCTTTCAGCCAGGAGCAAGGCTTTGCCAGTAAAACGCCTCAGTGAATTCCATGTGGGTAATTTCGACGATACGAATCTGCCGCATATCGGCGGGTTGCAGCGCCGCGGGTTGATGCTGGCTTTGTCCTCGCCTTCAGGCGCGGGCAAGACGACGATGACGCGCATGTTGTTGGAAATGGACCCGGATGTGCGTCTTTCGGTTTCTTGCACCACGCGCGCCATGCGCCCAGGCGAGGTTGAAGGCGTGCATTATTATTTCACTTCGGTGGAGCGTTTCGAAGAATTGCTGGCCAAAGGCGAGTTCCTGGAACACACCAGAATTCATGGCAATTATTACGGCACTCCCAAAACGCCAGTATCCGAAGCCATGGATTCGGGCCGCGATATTTTATTCGATATCGACACGCCGGGCGTCGAGCAATTGGGCGCGTTTTCCAAAAGCGACCTGGTATCGGTTTTTATCCTGCCGCCCTCGGCCGATGAAATGGAAGTGCGCCTGCGCAAACGCGGCACTGACAGCGAAGAAGTCATCACCCGCCGCCTGCATGACGCACTGGAACAGACCAGCCATTACCGTAAATATGATTACGTGATTATCAACCGGAACCTGGAAGACAGCATGCTGAAGCTGCGCACGATTTTGGGTGCCGAGCGGATGAAGTTGCACAGGTTAGAAGGCCTGGATGATTTCGTCACGAATCTGCGGGAAGATATCCAGGAACTATACGTTCAGGAGTAAAGTTCCCTTTCCTCAATCCTCTCCCGCAAGGGAGAGGAGGTTTATTCATTACTCCGTTAGTTGCGCAACCCGCAAAAAATCTCCGACCGACAAATCCTCCGCCCTTTTTTGCGGGTCAATTCCCATTTCCTCCAATTGCGGCAGCCAGGCTTTCATCGACTGGCGCAGCATCTTGCGGCGCTGGCCGAAAGCGGCGGCGGTGATTTTTTCCAGGGCCTTTATCGGCACGTTTCCCGTATCGGCTTTTGGCCGGATGCGGATCACGCTGGATGTGACTTTCGGCGCCGGCGTAAAGGCCGAGGGCGGCACTGTCAAAACGATTTCAGCGGTGCAAAGATTTTGCACCAATACGGCCAGGCGGCCATATTCCTTGGTGTTCTGTTTGGCGACGATGCGCTGGGCGACTTCTTTCTGAAACATCAGGACGAATTGCGAAAATTCATTAGGCTGGTGCAGCCAGGAGATCAGTAATTCCGTTCCCACATTATAAGGCAAATTCGCCACCACCGCGCGCGGCGCAGGGGCCAGCAAAGTCAGGTCGATTTTCAGGGCATCGCCTTCGATCAATTCCAGGCGGTTATCCGAGACATCAATCAAAGGGTGCAGCGCCGTAATGAAACGGCCATCCTTTTCCACGGCGATAATTTTTGCCGCGCTCGTTTCCGTTAATAACGCCCGCGTCAACCCGCCGGGGCCGGGGCCGATTTCAAAGACGTTATGGCCCGACAAATCCCCGGCCAGGCGGGCGATTTTCTGGGTCAGGTTCAGGTCGAACAGATAATTCTGGCCGAATGCTTTATTGGCCTGCAGCCCGTGCTGTGCGACGATTTCGCGCAGCGGGGGCAGGGCATCAATTTTGCTTGATATCGACATAGGCTGCGGCGCGCAGATCGCGGTAATAGCGGTATTGCAAACGGTTCAGGCGCTCGGTCCCGATGGCGTTGGCGACATCCTCGCGGATGGCTTCGTCATTTGTATCCGTGCGGCTGCAGACCATGAAAATGGCCAGGCCTTCGGGCAGGCGCGCCGGTTCCGAGGCCTTATTCAGCGGCAAATCCTTCACGATCTTGACGGCAGCGGGCGGCAGATCGGCCAGGCGCATTTGGCCCAGATCGCGCGACATGGGAGAGTTTATTTTTTTCAACACCTCATCCATTGCCTTGCAATCGGTGGATTTGCTTTGCAGGAATTTTGCCTGGGCCATGGCTTTGTCCATGATTTCCGGCGGCAATTGCGGCGGCAGGGGAATCAATATCTGTTTCAGGTTAATCCGCTGGCTGCCCTGTTTAGTTGCGAGGACATCGCGCTTTTCCAGGATCAGCAAAATATGCAGCCCGCGCGGCGAGGTAATGACCGATGAAATCCGGCCCACGGGCGTGGCCTTGATCGCTTTGTCCAGAACGGGCTCAAGACGGTTTTCAGGAATCCAGCCCAGCATGCCGCCTTTGCTGGCCTCCAGCCCTTGCGAAAACTGCCGCGCCAGGACCGAGAAACGCTTGCCTTGGTTTAATTGTGCAATCAATTGCTGGGCCAGTTTCTGGTTGTTGTCGGTATTGCGCAGGAAAATCTCGGCGACCTGGTATTCAACCTTGGCCGGATTCTTTTCTTTTTCCTGGATATAGGCGGTGATGTCGTTTTCGGTGATATTCACCTGGGGACGGATTTTCTTTTTGACCACATTGGCCCAGGCAATCTGGGTCGACATCTGACGGCGGATGCTTTCATAAACGCCCGGGGTATTGGCCATGGCGGCCTTGAACTGTTCCGGCGGCAGGCCGTTTTGCTGGGCCAGCTTGGCAAAGCTCTCATCCACTTCGGCGGCGGTCGGTGTAACGCCCAGTTTGGTCGCTTCCTGGATACGGATCTGTTCATCGATCAATGCATCCAAAGCTTGGCGGCGGATCTGTTTTTGGGTCTGTTCATCGGGCTGCATATTGGCCCCGTGCACAGCCATCAGATAACGCCCTTGCACATCGCGTGTGGTGA
>JAQGJA010000015.1 GCA_028290805.1 Alphaproteobacteria bacterium | reverse complement strand
GGTGGAAAGCGAAGCGAATGGCAGGCCCAATATCGTTACCGAAGCGCCCGTCGCCCCGCGTAACAGCACCAGCTGCTGGCGCGGCAGGATATCATTGATATCCGCAACGCCGGTCGGGTTGCTATTGGCAGGCTGAGTCGTATTGGCCGGTGGCACGCCAATGCCAAAGAAAATCAGGCCCAGCGTATTGTCATTAGGGTAGTGGTACAGGCGAGGCATCAACCCGTCGAAATCATTCTGGCTGATGAGGAAAGAATTCGGCTGGAAACCGTCAAAATTCACCTGCGAAGCATTCAGCAAAGCCGGATCGACATCATCGCCGAACAAGGCACCGTTTTCCAACTGGATGTAATAACCGGACTGGCCATTGAAAACGGTCGAGCCAAAGCTGTTATCGACCAGGCTGAGTGTCTGGTTTTCCCCTGCCGCCAGCGAGATATCCATCAACCGAAGCGGAATTTCCTCAAATACCGGCTGGGTGGAACCATTGAAAGACATGCCGACATCGCCGCCGTTAAAGCGGTTGGCCGCCCCCAACAGATTGATAATCCCGCTATTGATGCGCGCGCCATAACCGCCATCGACGCTATTGACCGTATTGCCGCTCAGGGTGATCTGGCCATTGTCATTGTCCAGTAATAAACCGGTGGTGGTATTGCCGTTGACCGTATTGTCGGAAATATTTCCGGTGGTAACCGTGTCCAGGCTAATACCGCTATTGCCCGCATTGGTGATGGTATTGCCGGAAATGGCTACCTCACCGGTCTCCGCAGGCAAGAGGACCAAGTCCTCATTCACCGCCAGAGGCGCAATCTCCATGAAATTGAAAATGGGGAATTCATCATTGGAATTAGAGGTAACCTGGATACCGTTATCGCCTGCATTAACAACCGTATTCCCAGTAATGGCCACATTGCCCGTATTTCCTTCAATCCTGATACCATCCACTTCCGTATCGGAAATAGCGTTTGACTGGATGGAAACCATATTGCCGCCAATCGTTCTGACACCATTATTGCCGCCAACAAAAACGTTGTTGCTGATGGTCAGGTTCGCAACGTCGGTTGCCAGCACGCTGTTATCCATCAAGCTGACGGATGGAAAAGGAAAGCCCGGAAAAGGAAAGCCCGGAAAAGGAAAACCGGGGAAAGGAAAGCCAGGGAAACAGAATAAGCAGAATGATATCGTCTGGCTTTTGGTCGTGAAGCCGTCAATGGTCACATTGTCGGCCGTGACATTAAACGCATTGCTGCTGGACAGGATGATGGTTTCCGGGCCGCGCAGGGAAGGGTCCGCATTGGGGTCTTTCTTGGCATTCGCGCCGTTCAGGTTTAAATTACCCTGGCGGATGTTCAGGTTTTCTTCAAATGTGCCCGCACCGACATTGACGGTATTCAGTCCTGTGCCTGTATTGTAAATGGCGTTGACCGCCGACTGGATCGAGCCGCCCGTATTCTGGGCAATGGTAATTTCACCTGTGCCGGATGTACGGATGCTGTTGTTGAAAGCGCCAAGGCGACCGCCTTGGGTAAAGGTGATATTGCCGCCTTCTGCATTGATGCGGCTGCCTTCCATCAGGGTAATGTTTCCGGGTGCATTAAACGCAACATCGCCGCCATTGCTGTGGATATCGGCGCCATTGCTGAATGTGATTTGCGAAGTCGTGCTGTCGCCGTCGAAATCGGCATTCAGCGTAATATTCAATGCGCCCACTTCCGAACGGATCGAGTTTTGCACGGAAATATCATTATGCGCGTTAAATACAAGCGAGGACGCACCGCCCGATGTTTTTACGATCGCGGCGCGAACGGTAATATTGCCTTCATTGACGCCCTTTGCGCTGGTTTGCAGCGTGACGTCATTGCCATTATTCAAGGCGTTATTGATAAAGTTCACGCCTATGCGGTATTGTGAATTGCCCGCTGTGTCATCAGCAGTAATGACACCATCCACATTATCACCGGGTCCATCGCCATTGCCGCCAACGACGACGATGTTGGTTGGATCAAGAAGCCATTTGCCGCCCTGGCTGAGGGTGACATTGCCGTGAACGCCCAGCAATCCGCCGGAAGTTTCAACAAAACCATTCTCGCCCTGGGCGCTGATCGTGCCATCCATCAGGGTGCTTTGGTCGCCGATCACGGTCACTGAACCATTGCCGCCATCGGCATTGATTTTGGCCGCGCGGGCAATCTTGATGTTCTTGTTGGAATGCAAAGCGACTTTGCCTTTGCCGCCTTTGGCATTGATTGCGCCGGCCGCATGGATATCGGCATTTTCGGCATTCAATGTAATGACGCCGTTTTTCTGGCTGAAGCTGTTGGCTTCGACCACGCCGTTGAGGTTGACGACCGAATCAACGACGCCTTTTGCCGCCTTAACGGTAATGGCGATTTTACCGCCATCGGCGCGCAAACTGCCGTTATTGGTAATCACGGCTTTGCCGGCTTTGTCATCCAAGGCCAGTTCGACCAGGCCGTCGCCATACATATCCACGGTGGCTTTGTCGCTGCCCGAGGCCAGCGCGATCTTGCCCAGTTTGGCTTCGATGAGGCCGTTATTGACGACTTCAGGGGCGACAAAGGCCGCGATGCCCGCATTGCTGATCTGGATCTGGCCGTCATTGACGACCTTGCCGTTTTTGCCGTTGATATTGGACAGGTTGATCTTGCCCGTTTTGGCGAAATCATCCTGGTCGATATCGCCGGTGCTGACCAACAGGCCTGCAACATCGACATGTGAGTTTTTGCCGAATACGACGCCGTTATTGTTTAAAATCACAACCTGGCCGTTGGCGCGAAGGCTTCCCATGATCTGGGACGGGTTCACGTCGGAAACGCGGTTGACGGCCAAAGCGCTTGCATTGGGCTGGTTGAATTGCGCGGCGGCTTTTTCGCCGATATTAAAGCTGCTCCAGTTGATCAAGGCATTTTGCGAAGCCTGGTTGATATGCAGTGTATTGCCGTCCTGGGCAAAGCTGGCCGCACCAACCGCTACATTGCCGCCCGTCGGCAGCGCCGCATCGTCAATTGCCTGGGCCAAGGCCGGGGAAGCCGCAAGGCCTGAAAGGGCGATGGCCGCCGACAGCGCCAGGCGTGTCAGGCTGCTGGAGCCAAGAAGCGTTTTCTTTGGAGTAATATTGGTCATTTCGGCCTTTCCGGAAAAATCCATAAGCAAAGTATCTTGCGATGCAGGCAACCTATATGCGTTTGCCATAAAAAGCAAGCTAATTCTAAACAAAGTCTTAAGGCCGTTATCCGGCTCTTAGAAGTTGGACGTTACCGAGAACTTGAAACGCCAGTCATCCCCATGTTCGCCGCGGCTGGTAACGTCGCGGGTCAGCGGTTTTGCAATAAATGTATCCCCGCGCAGATTGGGCAGGAAATTCAGCCTGGTGCCGATACCGGCAGATGCCGCCGATTCTCTGGCTTCCTGGCCAGCAGCCGGGTCGCGATTCCAGACCTTGCCCAGATCATAGAACGTATAGAGCTGATAGGTTTCCAGATATTTGTAATTCGGTGCGAACCCATAAGCCAGTTCGGCTTTTCCGGCGAGCCCCTGGTCGCCGGTTATTTCGGAAAAGTCATAGCCGCGGCCGAAATCCGTGCCCCCAAAACCGAATTCTTCCGAAGCCAGCAAGGGGTTGAAGGAATATTGTCCCGACAAACCGATCAGGCCGGTAAGCGAACCATACAGACGCTGCAGGCGGGATGCCTCCATATTCAGCTTGGTAAAGCTTGGATCGCCCTGGGGACGGCTTAGATTGGCATCACCGCGGCCTGAAGAACCCAGAATATCCAGGCCCTTGCTGACCGTGCCGCTGGCTGCGTTGTATCCGGCAAAGCGGTCCAGATAATTTATCTGGGCCGACAGGCGCGCAATGCGCTGGTCGTCTTCGGTTTCCAGCGGGGCGAAAATCGGCGAAGCATTGAAGTCGGTTTTATTCTTGGTGAAATCAAACCCTGCGGCGCCGGTTACATTAAGGGCGCGCGAACGAATAAAAGGATGGGCGAGGTTAAAGCCAAGAATATAGCTTTCGCCTTCCGGGTCCAGCAAACCGCCCAGAGAGGCAGGCAGGGTCGGATCGGTATGGGTATAGCCCATATTGACCGAAGCGCGCGTGCCTTCATTACCGATATTCTGGCCATAGCTGACATTATAAAATTCCAGTTCGTCTGCCGCGGGGGCCCATAAAAATGCGCCATTCACCTGGTCAGTGCCGCCGAAAAGCGAGTTGGCACTGCCGGTCAGGGTAACGCGCTGGGGACCCAGGAACTTGTTGCCGAAATTATCGATGCTGGCCGAGCCTGCAAATTTTTTCTGCTCGACGATCAAGCGCAGATCGGTGCCGCCGAAAACCGTGGTGGAGGGGGCCAGAATACTGCGCACCTGGATGCCGGGAAGATCATTCATCAACAACAGATAACGTTCCAGATTGCCCGCGCTCAGGGTGCCCGAGGCGACAAGCCGTTTGGCATAGGCGTCCAGTTGCTGGCGGCCGCCGAAATCCTTGCCGTCGATTGTATAGCCGCTGACGAAACCTTCGATGATCTGGATGCGGACGATGCCGTTTTTGATTTGCTGTTTAGGCACAATGGCACGGGAAAGCAAATAACCATTATCGCGATAGGCGCGGGTGATCTGGTTGGCGACGCCATAAATCTCGGCCAGGGAAACGGTCTTGCCGATTTTGCCGGCATAGATCGAATGGATGCGGGCGCGCGATAATTTTTGTCCGCCTTCGACGATCACGTCCTTGAGGACGAAGGTGACATTTTTAGCCCCACGCGGCGCAGCAACTTCGGGCGCAGTTCCCAATTCGGCAGGCGTAGCGATTGTGGAAGGGCGAAGATCGCGGCTGATATCCCGCTGGACCCGGCCCGGCTCGACCGTGGTTGGAATGGCCTGGGCCATCGCTGTGCCCGAAAGCAGAAGGAATGCAAAGGAAACGGCGGCAAAACGAAGCGATGAGCTATGGGACATAGGAACCTTGTCAAAGAGATAATTCAACTTGAGGTTTAGG
>JAQGJA010000168.1 GCA_028290805.1 Alphaproteobacteria bacterium | reverse complement strand
TGTTCGGCATTATACCAGGAACGCTGTTTTGTCTTCAAAACCGGCTGCAGGGTTGTGGTATCGACGCCCTGGAGTTTGTTGTTAATCTCGACCTTGCCGAATTGATAGCGTTTGCCTTCATTAATCGTGAAGGTGACAAAGAAATCCTTTTGGTCCGGCGTCAATTCGGCGATGGATGATTTCACGCTGAAATCGGCATAGCCTTTTGAAAGATAGAATTTGCGCAGCAATTCTTCGTCATAGGCGACGCGATCCTGGTCGAAATTATCATCCGAACTTAAAAACCGGTACCAGCGCGCTTCCTTGGTCTGGATTGCGCCTTGTAAGGTATCATCGGAAAACTGGCTATTGCCGACAAATTTGATCGTGCGGACCTTGGTCTTTTCACCTTCGCGGATCTCGTAAACCAAATTGACGCGGTTCTGGTCAAGCTTGATGATTTTTGGATCGATGGTCGCGGCATAATTGCCCAGGCGGCGATAAATCTGCAGCAGACGCTGCACATCTTCCTGGACCTTGGCGCGGGTATAAACAAGGCGCGGTTTCAGCTGGGTTTCATTGGCTAAATCTTCATCCTTGACCTGGTCGTTGCCTTCAAAGGCGATCTCGTTGATGATCGGGTTTTCGACCACGCGCACGACAAGACCGTCACCTTCGCGCATAAAAGAAACATCGGAAAAATACCCGGTGGCAAAAAGCGCCTTGAGCGAGTCATTAATCCCAACCGGGTCGAAACTGTCGCCCGGGCGGACCGTCATATAGGATAAAACTGTGGCAGGCTCGATCCGTTCGACGCCTTGGACGCGGACGGTGGCGATGCGGGCGCTTTCCTGGGCCGATGCCGGCAGGGAAAATGCGAGACAGAAAACGGTAACAAGGGCAAGGAAAAAAGAGTTGCGCATTATGAGCCAAGCTTTGCTGCAATGAAGTCGAATACTTTAAGCTGCAACAGGTCATTGAATGTCGCATAAATCATCAGGGTCACAACCAGAATATAGCCGAGCTTGAGCCCGGCCATGCGGAGTTTTTCCGGCATTGGACGCCCCGCAATGGCTTCATAGAAATAGAACAATAAATGCCCGCCATCCAAAAGAGGAATGGGAAACAGATTGATCAGGCCCAGATTGATCGAGATCAGCGCCGAGAACATCAGTAAGGATAAGGCACCGGCATCGGAAAATTCCTTAGCATAGGCGCCTATGCGGATCACGCCGCCCAATTCATCCGTGCTGCGCACGCCGGTTATCATTTGGCCCATGGCGCGCAAAGTTGCAAGGGTCATCGACCACATATCTTCTGCTGCGGCGATGACGGCCGAACCCGGCGTGTGTTTCTTTATCGCCGTGTTGCCGACGGACATGACGCCGATGCGGCCGACGCGGTGCTTGAAGCCGAAATTATCTTCCTGTTCCAAAACGCCGGGCATGGTTTTCAAGGTCAGCTGCTGATCCTTGCGCTGGACCTGGAAAACCATTTCCGTGCCCAGATTGATCCCCACCTGGCGCTGCAATTCCTGGAAACTTTCGAGCGGCACGCCGTTGATGGACAGGACTTTATCGCCCAGTTCAAAACCGGCTTTTGCTGCAGGACCGTCTTCGACCAGGCCGCCCACTTCAGCGGGGGCATAAATTTGTCCCTGCACGGCAAACAGGATGGACATGACGACAAGCGCGTAGAGGAAATTGATGGCAGGACCTGCAAAAACGATTAAAGCGCGCTGCCAGACCGGTTTAAAGAAAAAGGCTTCTTTTCTCTGTTCCGGCGACATGACCTGGATCTCGTCGACGCTGACTTTGGAACTGGTCGGGTCGGCATCGCCGAACATCTGCACGTAGCCGCCCAGCGGGATCATGCATATTTTCCAGTTCGTGCCGTGCTTGTCCGTAAAGCCAAAAAGCTTTTTGCCGAAACCGATGGAAAATGCTTCGACGCGGACGCCGCATAAACGCGCGACAAGGTAATGTCCCATTTCATGCACGAAAACCAGCACGCTGAGGACCAGCAGAAAAGGAATCGCATAGCGGGGGATCATTAACAGGGATTCCATCATCTACCTCAAATTAAACGTATGGCCGCTATCTTAGGGCGGCTGCACCGGAATGACAAGACACCGGTTCATGGATGTGGGTTATATCACGCCATCAGCCAGACAAAAAGGGCAAAACAGGGTGCCGCGCTCAGCAGCCCGTCGATGCGGTCCAGCACGCCGCCATGGCCCGGCATGATCTTGCCGCTGTCTTTTACGCCTGCCCTACGTTTCATATGCGATTCAAACAGGTCGCCGATCTGGGCAATGACGGCAAGCATTGCGCCGACGCCAAAATAAACACCCCAGATTTCAAGGCGAAACGCCAATGCGACGAGACCTGTAACAAGCGCAGCCGCCACCATGCCGCCAATAAGGCCTGACCAGGTTTTATTGGGGCTGATTTTCGGGGCCAGTTTCGGGCCGCCGAAATGCCGTCCGGCAAAATAAGCCCCGGTATCGGTCAGCCACACGGCCAGGATGACCATCAAAATCGGGGCCAGCCCCTGCTGGCGCAGCCAGATAAGGCAAAAAGCGGGCAGGCCCAGATAAAACAGGCCCAAAATTTTCTCGCCCCCTGTGCGCGCCAGTCCCAGCCATTCGGCAAAACCGATCAGGCTGATCGCCACAATCATCACGGCAAAAATAACGTCGCCCAGATAGACGGCAAACAGGAATAACGGCGCCAGAATGGCCGCCGTCAGGGCACGTTGCTGGAGTGGTGTCATCTACGAAGCCTGGACGCGGAGTTTGCCAAAGCGGCGATCACGCTGGCTGTAGGCCTGCAGGGCTAAAGCCAGGATGCCAGCATCAAAATCGGGCCAATGCACATCGGTAAAGAAATATTCGCTATACGCGCCCTGCCATAACAGGAAGTTGCTGACGCGCTGTTCGCCGCTGGTCCGGATAATCAGGTCCGGCTCGGGGATGCCGGCGGTGCTGAGATGGGCGGAAATCAGTTCTTCGGTGATGTCACCAAATGCGATATTTTGCGCGGCGATTTTTTGCATGGCCTGGGTAATGTCCCAGCGTCCGCTATAGCTGAGCGCGATCAGCACGGTGATGCCGTCATTATCCCGGGTCAGTGTTTCGGCATTATCGATCGAGGCCAGGATATCGGCACTTAACCGTGTGCGGTCGCCGATGATTTTCAAGCGGACATTGTTTTTGTGCATCTCCACGGTCTTGCTGCGCAGATATTGGCGCAGCAGCGCCATAAGGCCGGTGACTTCTTCTTCCGGGCGCTTCCAGTTCTCGGTCGAAAAAGCAAACAGGGTGAGATAGTTTATCCCCGCCTCCTTGGCTGCGCGGACGATACGCTCGACCGCTTCGGCTCCTTGCTTGTGGCCTGCAACACGCGGCAAGCCCCGCGCCTGGGCCCAGCGGCCATTGCCATCCATGATGATGGCGACATGTTGCAGGGCGGGCATGGAAGGGTTCATGAAGAGCGGTCTTTAAAGCAGTGAAGAGATATTCGGAATATGCACCGAACAGGTGCAGGGATGATGACGGAAAAAGAAGCTGCGCAAGCATTATTGTGCAGATTATGTGGAGGTTTCTCAGACCTCCATGATTTCCTTTTCTTTATGCGTCGTCGTCGTGTCCACTTTTAAAATGGCCTCATCGGTGGCTTTCTGGAGGTCTTTTTCGTGGCGTTCGCGTTCGTCTTCGGAAATCTGGCTGTCTTTTTCTTGTTTTTTCAAATTATCCATGCCTTCGCGGCGGATATTGCGGATGGCGACCTTGGCGGCTTCGGCGTATTTTCCGGCGACCTTGGTCATTTCCTTGCGGCGCTCTTCGGTCATGGCGGGAATGGGCAGGCGGATGGTGGACCCTTCGGTCTGGGGGTTAAGGCCCAGGCCGGAATCGCGGATGGCTTTTTCCACCGCCGTTACCATGCCACGGTCCCAGACGGTCACAGTCAACAAACGCGGTTCCGGCGTGCTGATATTGGCGACCTGGTTCAGGGGCATCATGCTGCCATAGGATTCAACCTGGATCGGGTCCAGCATGCCGGTGCTGGCGCGGCCCGAGCGCAGGCCGGAAAATTCCTTTTTCAGCGCATCGACGGCGGCTTCCATCTTGCGTTTCAGTTCATTGAGGTCAAAAGCCATTTTATTCTCCTTCTTTACTCGTCGTCATGCACAATAGTGCAGACGCCTTTATTTGTCACGATGTCAGATATGGCCCCGGGCTTTTCCATCGAAAAGACGATAATGGGCATTTTGTTTTCCCGTGCCAGGGCAATGGCTGTGGCGTCCATCACGTTCAGGCGCTGGGTTAAAACGTCCTGGTAACTCAAGCGGTCGTAACGCTTTGCCAATAGATTTTTTGCAGGATCGCTGTCGTAAATGCCGTCGACCTTGGTTGCCTTGAACAGGGCATCGCACATCATTTCCGAAGCGCGCAAGGTGGCGGCGGTATCGGTAGTGAAATAGGGGTTGCCCGTTCCGGCTGCAAAAATGACCACCCGCCCTTTTTCCATGTGGCGCAAGGCGCGGCGGCGGATATAGGGTTCGGCTACGGTTTCCATCTTGATCGCCGATTGCACCCGTGTCGCCACGCCAATTTTTTCCAAAGCCGATTGCAGCGCCAAGGCATTCATCACCGTGGCCAGCATGCCCATATAATCGGCGGTCGCCGGTTCAATGCCAATCTTTTCCCCGGCCACGCCGCGAAAGATATTGCCGCCGCCGACGACAATACAGATCTGCACGCCCGAAGCGATAACCGTTTTAACATCATTCGATACTTCGGCCAGTTTTTCCGGGCTAAGCCCGAAACTTTGCGAACCCATCAGGGCTTCGCCGGAGATTTTAAGCAGGATGCGCTGGTAGCGGGGTACGGCCATCAGCTTCTATTTATCCGTTACAGGCGGCGCGGGCGCGGGCGTATCGGTTGGGGTTTCCGGTTTCGTGGTTTTGTCATCCGTTGCTGGTATTTTTTCGTTTTGCTTTTCTTCTTCCTTAGTAACTGGCGGGCCTTGTTCAACAGCGCCCAATAGCACGGCTTTTTTGAAGAAATCAGGGCATTTTTTGTCGGCTTTGGTCTGGGTTGCGCTTTCGCCCGGTTCACAGATCACAGCACATTTTTCGTCCAGCAGGCTGGAATTGTCTTCTGCCGTTTTTACAAGATAGACGGTTTTTCCGTCATAATCGTACTGGCCGATTTTAAGCGCCTGGATTTTCGGGTCAGCGTTGAATTGTTTTTCAACGATACAGGCGGCAAAGGGGCTCAAAGCATAAGCCGCTGGCATAGCGGTAATAAGAAAACCGGCAAAAAAGAAAAGTCCCGTAAAATATTGTAGAAAATATTTCATCCTTGTAACTTTCCTTCCCTGCCGGATTTTGATGTTTTAGTCTGATCTTATTTTGCCATCTTTGCAACTTCGGCGGCGAAATCGCCCGATTGTTTTTCGATGCCTTCACCGACGGTGAAACGTTCAAATGCAACCAATTTAACCGGAGCGCCCAGTTCCTTGGCCGTCGCATCGATGTGATCTGCGACTTTGAGGTCAGGGTTCATGACAAAGGCTTGCTCCAGAAGAACGATTTCTTCATAAAATTTATTGATGCGGCCTTCTACCATCTTCTCGATGATGTTCTCTGGCTTGCCGGACGCACGGGCCTGTTCGACCAGAACCGATTTCTCGCGCTCCAGTTTCGAGGCATCGACCGCAAGACGGTCCAAGGCATCGGGACGTGCAGCAGCGATATGCATCGCAATCTGGCGGCCAAGGGCGTTCAGTTTTTCTTCCGGAGCAGTTGATTCCAGAGAAACCAGCACACCGATGCGGCCTGCTTTTGGCGAAACGGCATTGTGCAGATAGCTTACGATCACGCCCTGGCTGACTTGCGTCACCGATGCGCGGCGCAGAGACATGTTCTCACCGATTTTAGCAATGAGCGTCGTCAATGCTTCCTGGGCAGTCGTGCCGTTGACGGTCAGGTTTTTGATCTGCTCGACATCGGATATGCCCTGGGCCAAAGCTTCTTCGGCGATTGCGGTAACCAGAGCCTGGAAATCTGCGTTTTTGCCGACGAAATCGGTTTCGCAGTTTACTTCCAACAACAGGCCTTTAGTACCGTTGGTAACAGCAGCAACCAAGCCTTCAGCGGCAATGCGGTAAGCTTTTTTAGCGGCCGAAGCGATGCCTTTTTTGCGCAGCCAGTCCATAGCAGCATCGATGTCGCCAGCAGTTTCGGTCAGGGCTTTTTTACAGTCCATCATGCCGGCGCCGGAAGCTTCACGCAGTTTTTGAATGGATTCCATAGAAACAACGGACATGATTATAAACCTCCCTGGGCTGCTTTTGGCGCTTCTTCTGTTGCGGTATCGTCGTTTTTGGCGGTGTCGAGTTTAACGACATCGGCCGATTTCTTGCCGGCGCCCTGTGAACCTTGCGGGCGGCGGTTATTGTTATTATTGCTGCGGCGGTCGCCTTTCATCATGGCTTCTTCCGGGTTGCTGGAGGCACCGACATCGACGCCTTTGGCATTGGCTTCGGCCTGCAGGCCATCCAGGATGGCGCCGGAGATCAGCTCGCAATAGGTTTCAATGGCGCGCAAGGCGTCATCGTTGCCAGGGATCGGATAGGTAATGCCTTCTGGCTCGGAATTGGTATCGATGATGGCGATAACCGGGATGCCCAGTTTCTGCGCTTCTTTGATCGCCAATTCTTCTTTGATGGTGTCGATCACGAAAATCGCATCGGGCACGCCGCCCATATCCTTGATTCCGCCTAAGGCTTTCATCAGTTTTTCGCGCTCGCGTTCCATTTCCAGCAATTCGCGTTTCGTATAACCGGTGCCTTCAGCGACCAAAGCGGTATCAAGCTGTTTCAGGCGGTTGATCGAAGCGGTGATGGTTTTCCAGTTGGTGAGCATGCCGCCCAGCCAGCGGTGGTTGACGTAGAACTGGCCGCAGCGTTCGGCGGCTTCTTTGATCTGGTCTGCTGCCTGGCGCTTGGTGCCGACAAATAACACGCGGCCACCTTTGGAGACGATCTGCTGCAGCGCGCTCATGGCAGTGTACAGCATAGGCA
>JAQGJA010000140.1 GCA_028290805.1 Alphaproteobacteria bacterium | reverse complement strand
AGCGCTTACGGTCGTTGCCGTAACATTCGCAGGCCATCTTTTCCAGGCCCTCGCGGTCGCAGATCGTAATCTGGCCGTGGGTATAGGTGATCAGGCCGGAACGCTGGATTTCGCTGGCCGCTTCGCTGACGCCGGCCCGCCGCACGCCCAGCATGATGGATAAAAATTCCTGGGTCAGCGGCAAAGTCGCAGATTGGAACCGGTCGCCGGACATGAGCAGCCAGCGCGCCAGCCGCTGTTCGACGGAATGCAGGCGGATACAGGCGGCGGTCTGCGCGCCCTGGTTCAGGAAGGAATTGGTAAAATACAGGACGCCCTGACGCAAAGCCGGGCTTTTCTCAAAGGCGGCCATGCAATGCCGCACCTCTATTTTTGCGGCGCGCCCGGGCAGTTGCGTGACGATATGGTGTTGCGAACTCTGTTCGCCGAATAGCGGGGAAAGCGGGGTCGCGCCTTCATACCCGATCATGCCGACCTCGATGCTGGCCCCGTCTTTCATGGTAGTCAGAAAAGAGGTGACGCCTTGTTCGATGAAATAGACGAAATCAAAGGTCTGGCCGATATCGCACAGGACCTGTTTTTTCTTGAGTTCGACCTGCTGCAGATGCGGCAGCAGTAATTGTAAATCTTCATTTGGCAAAGCGGCCAAAATACGGTTTTTAAAAGGGGGGTGCGAAAGAGACATATGTTCCCTTGGTCCGTTGTCCGGAGCGGGAGCGCATAACACCTCTCAGTCACGCAAAGCTCAATAAAGATGCGCGATGATAGGAATGTAGCAGTTTTTATAATTTTTGCAAGCAAAACAAGGGCCCGCAAAAAAGCCGCCTTTTCCAAAGCGGCTTTTTTGTTGCGCTTAAATGCAGCGCTTAGCTTCCGAGTTTGCGCTGGCGCAATGATTCCGCGGCGGATGAATTTTCTAAAAATCCCAGCAACACGGAATTAAATTCTTCGGCATGGCTGGCATTGATGCCATGCGGCCCGCCAGGGATGACATGAAGCTGGCTATGCACGATTGCCGCATGTGTCCGCTTGCCGGAACCTTCAAAAGGCACGATCCCATCGGCATCCCCGTGGATGACAAGCGTCGGCACGGTTATTTTACCAAGATCAGCGCGGAAGTCGGCCAGGGCGAATACCTGCATCGCCTCAAGTGCGGCGAGCTTGCTTGCCTGGTTGCAAAGGGCCAAAGCCTCCTGGCGCTGGGCTTCGCTGACAAGAATGCTGCCATTCGCATTAGGCGAAAAGAATTGCTTCGTGAAATCGTCGTAAAACCCTTCGGAATCCTTGGTAAGGTCAAAGGTCATCATCGCCGCTTTCGATTTTTCCAGAGGGCCTTCCGGGTTATTGGGAAGGTTGATCATCATCGGCGTTACCGCCGCGGCGAACACGACGCTGTGCACGCGGTCTTCACCGAAATCGGCGATATATTGCGCCACCTCGCCACCGCCCATGGAAAATCCGACCAGGGTGACATCGCGCAGGTCAAGAGCAGTGATAATGCCGGAAAGGTCTTCGGCCAGTGTTTTAAAACCGTAACCCGCGACCGGCTTGTCGCTCTGGCCAAAGCCGCGGCGGTCATAGGTGATGACCCGGTATCCCGCATCACGCAGGACCGAAACCTGTTCCTTCCACGAGGCGCCCGATAAAGGCCAGCCGTGGATTAAAATCACCGGTCTGCCATTTCCGCCGCTATCCTCCACATGCAGGTTGACGTCTTTTAGTCCCAGCATCTGCGTATTAACCGTTATCTTTGACATGAATTCCCCATTTTATTTGATCGTAAAACGTAAGAATGCGCGGATCGTCCATCAAATATCCATATAAGGAAGCAGGAAACAAATAAGGGCGCCGTATCAGGATTTTGAAGAAACAGAGGGTTCTAAGGGCTTGGGTTAGGATAGCGCTGACTGGAGTTGAATCCGTATGTTAAAAGAAGAATCGAACGTTGACATATTGGAAGATTCCGGCTAGGTTATTCCATGGAAAAAATTTATACGATAACCGCAGAAAAAGTCGTCGCCGGTTTTTCTGAATGGGATTGCCTGGATCCATCCAAGCGTAATGTCTGGAAACAGGACGATACGATCATTAAATTTGATACCAGGCAGTTATTGATCGAAGAAAAACTGAATGCAGCCTTGCTGCAGGCAACCGGGAAAAGGACGGTAAAATCAACCATACTTCCCTTACAGCAGGAAGATTTTGCACGCCTTCGCCTTGACTATCAGGCTGCATGGCCAGGCGCTGATAATATTCTGGTTATGCCTGAAGTTGTTGGGTCAAGATTCGATCAGGCCATGGCCAAAGCTACCCAGGATGATAAAAAGCGCCTGCTGAAGGATTTCAGCGATCTTATCGTGCCTTATATGCTGACGGGATTTTCCGACCAGCACCAGAAAAATATTATTGTAGAAGAATCAAGCGGCGAACTTGTAACGCTTGATACCTATCCCGCGTTATTTGAAGAGGGTCAATTTTTTGGCAATGCACAGTCAATGGAAATAGTTTATGAGACGACGCCGTTTAACGGCTTTATCAAGCTGAACATGTATTGCCCTGACAAAGACCGCCTTATCCAGCAATGCGATGAGGCCGAACAACATTTACAGGAACATTTTCCCGTGGAAGAAGTCGATGTTTTGCTGACTGAATTAAAAGCAGTTGCGCCGAAATTCCGGGAAAACCTAAAAGACCTCAAAGGCAGCGACGTCAGGGAAACCATGCTGGCCCGCACCCGCGAGCTGCGCGATTATTTACGCAAATAATGGTAGCCCCGACCGGGGTTGAACCGGTACGCCCGAAGGGCACACGATTTTAAGTCGTGAGCGTCTACCAATTCCGCCACGGGGCCTTAATACGTTTGACGAGAATAGCCGAGACGGGCGGAAACGCAACTGGAAACGGTGGGCTGCCTAATTGCACCAGAGCAACCATTTCTTCAGACTTTTCCTGCTACGCCTTTTAGGTATTCATCCTTTGTATGCCTATAGGAAAAACAATGTCCGATTCTCTGCATCCCTATGTTCTTGAACTGATGGCGAGCCGCATTTGCCATGATGTGATCTCTCCGGTCGGGGCGATCAATAACGGGCTGGAATTGCTGCAGGAAATGGGCGTCGATGCCGGGGCCGAGGCGATCGGGCTGATCGCCAAATCGGCCGAGCAGGCGAATCGCCGGCTGCGTTTGTTCCGCTACGCCTATGGCTCGGCGGGGGGCAAGGATTTAGTCGATGCGCGCGATCTGCGCCGCACGGCGTTTGAATATCTTGAAGGGTCGCGCACCGTGCTGGAATGGCCCGAGACCGAACCGATGGCCAAGCCGGGCGAACAATTCGCCAAGGGCGTGATGAAGGGCATCCTCAACCTGGTCGTGCTGGGCAGCGAGATGATCACCAAAGCCGGGCTGGTCAAAGTGCGCCAGCCGGTATTGGGCGCTTATCCGATTGAAATCCATGTCAGTGGCGAAGGCTCGAATTTCCGCGAGGGGATGGAGGCGAGTTTACAGGGCACGATCGAGCCGGAAAACCTGGATGCGCGCCTGGTCCATGCCTATATCGCCGGCGCATTGATCCGCCATTACGGGCTGAAGTTGTCGCTGAACAAGACGGGTGACGGCAAGGTCGTATTCGGCATTTCGCTGTAAGTCGCTTTGGTTATTGCGGCGTCGGGCGTGCGGAAATATGGATAAAGTCCCTGGATTTATGGGTGATGTCGCCTTTATGCGCCTCATGCGTGATCGTCTCTGCCATGGCTGCATATTGCCGGATTTTCTGTAAGGCGGAAAACGGCGCGGCATGGTCCAGATATTCCGCGAAATCATCGCTACGGAAAACGGCGGTATCGGCCTGTTTCGCATTGCGGTGGATAAAGCGCAGGCCGAATTTTTTGACGTCAAAATCCGTTCCCTGTTCCAGAATAGCGGTATCGGCCCCCTGGATGATGGTCAGGCTGCGGAATTTCAGGTTGGGAATTTCCCGGACCGGCGAACGGGTAAGGCGGTATTTTTCTACCGATTGCACAGATAGGCCAAGGGATTCTTCTTCGCGGTAAATCTCCGCCTGTCGGCTGCCCTCGCGCTGGCCGATCACGGTAACCGGGATCTCTTTCAGCGAACTGATCGCCAGAAGATAGGCTGTGTCCTTGTCCGCCATGGAGCTCAAAGAAGGGCTGACGAGCCGTGCGGCGGAAGGCCGAATGGCGGCGGGCGGCGCGTCCCCTTTTTGCTGGGCCTGGCTTTGCAGGGCACAGGTAAAACCGAGAAGGGCCATCGTGATGCGGCCGTATTTAAGAAAGGGATTCATGAAAAAGCCTAAGGGACGGGAACGGGCATCCTAAGTGATCTTGTGACATATTCATAGAAGTATCTAGCCCGTTGCATGCGTCCGGGTGGAGGCAGGCAGGCAGCGCAAATTTGTCAGGTTCAGCCTGGCCTGGGAATGATGCATCGGATCGGGCCCGAAATTTTTCTCCATGATGCGCTGGGCCCAGCATAGTTTGTCATCTTCTTCATAGGCAGGATCGATAAATTGTTTTTCCAGCTGCGTCATGTCGTCCAGCGATTCATGGAACATGCCGAGCATTTCCGGGGTGGTTTCCGCATGCTTTAACGCTATCTGAAAGGAAGAGCCGGGCTGCATGCAGGTAACGGTGCATAGGAAACTGGGCACTGTATCCTTTTCCAAAGACGGATTTTCCTTCAGGGCCGCTTGTGTATAAATGATGTCCTCTTCTTGGTCATAGCGTCCCTGGCAATGCTGCAGAATAAACCCGACTGGATAGATCACCCCTTCCTGGGCGGCAGGCATGTTTTTGTACAAGGAGGTCTGCAACCGGGTTGAAAGGCCAGAAGGATCGTACGAAGGATCAAAGAGGTCGATTTTGGCGGCATTGCGGGCAAAGTCCCGGGCCCGGATTTTATCCTCCAGCACATTGGGCATCAGGATGGGACGGGTGGAAATAATTTTAGACAGGCCGGAATAGGCCACATAAGGGGCTCTTGTTTCGCGCAAAACCGTGTTCTTATCCCGCGGCGCCTTGCCGGTAT
>JAQGJA010000105.1 GCA_028290805.1 Alphaproteobacteria bacterium | reverse complement strand
AATCCGGCCTGGATATTCCGAACGCCAACACATTGATCGTCCATCGCAGCGACCTTTTCGGCCTTAGTCAGTTATACCAAATCCGCGGCCGCATTGGCCGTTCCAAAACGCGCGGCTATGCCTATTTCACCTATAAGGATGACAAATTACTATCGACCGCGGCCAAGCAACGATTGCACGTCATCGGCACGCTCGACACATTGGGCGCAGGGTTCCAATTGGCCAGCTATGACATGGATATCCGTGGTGCGGGCAATTTACTGGGCGAAGAACAATCGGGCCATATCCGCGAAGTCGGCGTCGAACTCTATCAGCAAATGCTGGAAGAGGCGGTCCAGGCGGTCAAATCCGGCCAAGGCATCGGCACGGATATGGATCTGGACTGGACGCCGACCATCAATCTGGGCCTGCCTGTTTTGATCCCTGATAATTACGTGCCCGATCTGCCCGTACGCCTTTCCCTTTATCGCCGCCTTGCAGGGATGAGCGAACATGAAGATATCGAGCGTTTCGCCGTCGAACTGGTCGACCGTTTCGGCCCCATGCCGGATGAAGTGAAAAACCTGACGGATGTCATCACCATCAAGCAATTGTGCAAAAAAGCCGGCGTCGAAAAAATCGAAGCCGGACCGAAAGGCGCAGTGGTTACCTTCCGCAAGAATAAATTCGGGCCTGTGGAAAAACTCCTCGCCTATATCCAGAAACAAATGGGCACCGTCAAACTGCGTCCCGATCAGCGTTTGGCTTACCTGCGCGCCTGGGACGATGTGGCGGTGCGCATGAAAGGCGTCCGCGGCCTGGCCCAGGATCTGGCGTCGATGGCGGCATAATTTTGAAAGAAAATGAGATGCTTGAAATAGAAACGCTTCTCCCTGAAATATTCGCAATTTTCGAAAAGGCGGGACAGGCTGTATTGGCTATAAGGGAAAGCAAATCCGATCTGGGCGAAGTCGTCAAAAATGAAGACGGGTATGAATCTGTTTTTACTATCGCCGATCTGGCCTCTGACCAAGTGCTTTATGAAGGCCTGACCGCACTGACGCCCGGGGTCCCCGTTATTTCCGAAGAAAATGTTTATGACGAAATCAAGAAATATGCCTTGCACGATTTGACCAAAGGCTATTTCTGGATCATCGATCCCATCGACGGCACCAATCATTTCCGCAAAGGCCGAAATTCATGGGCTGTTCTGGGTGCGCTTATCCTGGATGGTGCGCCGGTTTTCGGAATTGTTTACCGTCCGGCGCCCACTGTCCACGGATATTACGCGGTCAAGGGAAAGGGCGCTTATAAGTTCCAGGGCTCCATTGAAAACGCCGAGAAAATAAGCAAGGAAAAACGCGATTTCCGCGCCGGCATCAGGCTTGGTTTTGAAATCGGCTATTTCGATCCCGCACGAATATTGGACCAGTTCGGCGATGTTCCCATTGCCAATCGCACCGAATTGGAAACAGATATCCAAAACGGCTTTACCGAACTGAGTGCCTATACATGCTGCCTGATCGCCGAAGGAAAAGTTGATTTCAGCGCTTTTCCCATGGACAAATGCGCCGCCGGGGAGTGGGATGTCGCGCCGGTTGCCCTTATCCTTGAAGAAACGGGCGGCTATTTGCGGCATTTCGACAACCAGCCCGTTAAATTCGGAACGCCGGATAAGAAGGTAGAACCAACCATTGCTTATAACGACCCGCAGCTTTTCGAGTTGTACCAACGCCATCTGTTTGCCAGCTATTCCTATGAAAACAGGGTGTTCATTAAAAAAGAACCATAGAATTTTCTGTGATTTGGGGATATACTGTTTCCTATGAGCACCGAATATTCCGACCGCAAGACGCGTGAAATCCTGGCCAAGGTCAATGGCCAGGGCAAGCTGGCCGAGCAGGCGGTGATTGCCCTGACCCAGCGCGACCCGCAATTTCTGCAAAGCCTGGTGGCGCCTTATCTGAACGGCATTATCCTGCATGCCATCGAACGCGTGCGCAAGCAAAGCGGGAGCAAGGATGCCCCCGCCGTTAAGATCCCCGCGCCCGTTGCCCGCCAGCCTATCCCGAAAAAAGCCGTGCCCGCCAAACCCATTTCATCGAATGGGATGGATAATATGATGCAGGCTTTGGCCGCATCGTTTGAAAAGAATTCCATTGCAAATGCCGCGCCGCCAGCGGATGCAGGAAAAGTATCGCAAAGCCATGTGGAAGCGATGCGCGCTTTGATTACCAGGAAAACCTGAAAATAACTTACGCCTTCAGCGAAACGGCCAGGCTCATGATGTTGGCGATGCTGGACGTCGTATCGCTGACGCCGAACAATGCGGTGGCATAAGAGGTGGCGCCGTTATTGCTGCCGGCGTTATCCATCGTGGTTTGCGTTAAATAGCGCGCAATGAATTTCGTGGTAAAAGCATTGGTTTTATACAGGTCGCTTGCCGCCGTTGTGTTGGCCGGGTCCAGCACATCGATCGTCCCGCCCAATTTCCCGTATTCCAGCGTGGCGAAACGGTTATCGCTCTCCAGTTTTTGCTTGGCGCTGTTCGCGATGCTGACTACATCGTCCAGCTTGTCCAGAATGGCGTTGCTGCCGTTGCCCAATTGCGCCAGGACATTGTCTAATGCTGCGGAAAAATCCCCGGCGAAACCTGATTGAGCGCGGAAGGTCAGCACGGTGCCGCTGCTCAGGCTGTTCAGCTTGATGTCTTTCTGGTCGGCGCTCAAAAGATTGAGCTTGTCTTTTGCGGCCCCGGCCACAAGGGCGCTTAGGCCGGATTTCATCTCGTAAATCTGGCTGTCCAGTTTGCCGCGCGGGTCGAATTGCGATACGACATTATCCAGGATCGGCTTGGACGCATTCAGCGAAACCTTGGCGCGGTCGGTATAAGTCGTGACCTGGATCGCCTTGATCTCCAGCGCCGATGCAGCGGCTGCGGTGCTCAGGCTTTGCGTGTCCATGACATCGGCGATCATGGTTTTAAGATCGAACCCGCCTTTTACCTGAACATTTTTGCCGTTGATAATTTCATACGAGGTATCGGGCGCATTATTCAGGAAGTTGTCTAACCCCGCCATGCCCGTCGTTTCAATCGCGCTGCGCAACTGCGATTTGAGATCGGTAAACTGGGTTTCCAGCGCGGTTCTGTCCGTGCCATCGGCCATGGCTTTGGCTGTAGCGGCAAGGGTGCCGATCTTGCCCAGAATTGTTTCAATCTGCGCCACGCGGCTTAAACCGTCATTGATTGATTGCTGGCCTTTGCTGAGTTCGGCGGTGTTCAGTGTTGCTGCGAAAAATCCGGATGAAACGCTGGCTTTAAGTGCA
>JAQGJA010000084.1 GCA_028290805.1 Alphaproteobacteria bacterium | reverse complement strand
ACTTCCAAAGCCGGGCCCGAGGCAATAATCGTACCTTTGCCTATATCCTGTTTCAGGATGGCGATATCTTTTGTAGCACTGTAATGGGCGATAACTTCGTAATCAGTCGCTTCTATGGCCGGTTTGAAAGAAGGCCCTTGGGACAAAGCAAAATGGCCCGCCTGTTTTGTGCCATTTCTGCCTTTAAAATTTATTTCGACGGCGCTGTATGTGGTCCAGGCATTTTCGGGATGCAACTGGATGGGTTTGTATAACCGCGTATCGGGGCCGAAGGCATGAAAATCCAGCATGCCTATTTCTGAATTAATGCGATGTTCAGATTTCGTTTCTGGGTTTGTATACAAAAAAGACTTGCAGGCATTGTATCCCATGGCGCAGATATTTAAACTAGTTTTGCCTTTATGGATCTCCTCACGGTAAAAATCAAAATTGCCATTTTCTGGCAATTGTTCGCGATATAGGCTGCCCGCTTTTGCGCCAGGGAAAACATAACCTAAAACATGCCTGTTTTTATACGATTGGAAGCTGTCTTTATCGACCGTGGCGATGTTAATGCCTGTATCCTTGAAAACACGGCGCAGCACTCGGTGCAGCGTATCGGTTTTCGCGCCGCTTTTAGTGTCGTAAAAAAGAATGTCGTAATAAGGTTCAGTCAATGATCTCTCGGCAAAGCTGGATAAAATAATCGGTGTTTAAAAGCGCTCTTGTTTCCAGTCCTGTCAGCTCGGCCATTGCGTTATCCACGACATCGAACGACATCAATTCCAATCGCGTGGAGTCGATTGCAGGGTTGGGGCTGATCAAAACATACCGGCCTTTGCCGAAAAAGCCAGAAATGACGGCGGCGTTTTCACCTGCCGGAAGATCGGCATAACGCGCCAGAATTTGAAATTCCGCCTCCCAATCAGGATAAAAAAGCGGTCCTGCAGTATAAAGGACGGCGTGGCCGCCCGGGTCAAGCGCTGTATTCCGTGCGGTGCCGCCATCCTCTCGGACAAAACCAGGGACGGGACCTGCGGCAACTCCAGGGAAAAAGGCTAATTCATTGTCCACACATATTGCCTCTGCCGTGCCCTTTTTCCATTCGGTCCGGCGGCAGGCATAATAGGCCCCGGCGCACATCCCGATATACAGTCCACCCCCAGCAACATACCCGCGGATCAGTTCGTTGCCGCGCCCGTTCAGCTTGGCGGCCACATAACGGCTGGCCCCGCCCGGCAGGAAAAAGGCCTTAATATCAGTGGAAAGGCAGCCGCCAATTATATCAGCCGCATCAACATAGTGAATCTTTCCAGCACCATAAATATCTCTCAGCACACGGTATAAAGCACCGCTATTATGCACATAATCCTGATAAAGCAAAATCGTCATCGCAGATATCTAGCGCTTTTCATGAAAGCTGTCTTGCTCAATTTCGCTTAATCGTTAATCTGTCCCCATGCAACAATGGCGCGACGAGGCAATCATCCTGGCAAGTTCACGGCACGGCGAGCAATCGGCCGTGCTGCACGCGCTTACACGCATGAACGGGCGGGTTTCCGGCTATTTGCGCGGGGCGCAGGGGCCGCGTGTCCGTCCGCTGATCCAGCCGGGCAATAATGTTGCCTTGACCTGGCAATCGCGTTTGGCCGACCAGCTCGGCTATTTTACCATCGAGCCGATCCAGGCCGTTGCGCCGCCGCTGATGCAGCGTTCGGATCTGGCCCGCGTGTTGCAATCGGTCAGCCAGACCTTGCTGGCGGCTTTGCCCGAGCGCCAGCCTTATATGGGCGTTTTCGACGGCACCAAGGCTTTGTTGCAAAGCCTGCCGCAGAATAAGAACTGGGCCGTCGCTTATATCTGGTGGGAAGTGCATCTGCTCAGCGCGCTGGGTTTCGGCCTGCGTTTGGAGGAATGCGCCATGACAGGTGTGCGGCATGATCTGACCCATGTCAGCCCCAAAACGGGCCGCGCCGTCACGCGCGCGATTGCTGCGCCTTATAAGGAAAAACTGCTAAAACTGCCGGCATTTCTGGGTGGGGCGGATGATCATGGGCCTCATGAAATGGCGCATGGTTTGGCTTTGACCGGCTATTTTCTGCACCACCATATCGCCCAGCCGCAGGGCCGGAACTTGCCCGAAGCGCGGCAAAGGCTGGTAGCGTCGCTGGCCGATTACCAATTTACTGATAAGATAGATAAGGCTGTACTGGCATGAAAAATAATTCCGTTCTCGATGTCATCGATCGTTCTTTCAATGACGTGCTCAGTGAAAAATATCTTGCCTATGCTTTGTCTACGATCATGGCGCGCTCCTTGCCGGATGTGCGCGACGGGTTGAAGCCTGTGCATCGCCGCTTGATTTATGCGATGCGGCAGATGAATTTGCGTTCGGACGGGATGCCGAAAAAATCGGCGCGTATCGTCGGCGACGTGATGGGGAAATTCCACCCGCATGGCGATGCGGCGATTTATGAAACGCTGGTCCGCCTGACCCAGGATTTTGCGGTGCGTTACCCGTTGATTTACGGGCAGGGGAATTTCGGCAATATCGATGGGGATAATGCCGCCGCGATGCGTTACACGGAATCGAAAATGACCACCGTAGCCGAAGCGTTGCTGGAAGATATCGATTCAGATACGGTCGATTTCCACGATACCTATGACGGTGACGGCACGGAACCGGATGTGCTGCCGGCGGCATTTCCCAATCTTTTGGCCAATGGCGCGATCGGCATTGCCGTCGGCATGGCGACCAGCATTCCGCCCCATAATGTGGGCGAGTTATGCGGCGCTTTGGAAAAACTGATCGACAAGAAATCGGCGACGGTTGCCGAATTGATGGAATTTATTTCCGGGCCTGATTTTCCCACCGGCGGCGTGATGGTGGAAACGCTTGAATCGATACTGAATTCCTATGAAACGGGCAGGGGATCGTTCCGCCTGCGCGCTAAATGGATGGAGGAAAAACTGCCCCAGGGCCAGTACCAGATCGTTATCACCGAAATCCCTTATCAGGTGCAAAAATCGAATTTAATCGAACGCATCGCGGATCTTTTGCAAGAGAAAAAATTATCGCTATTGGACGATATCCGTGATGAATCCGCCGAAGACGTGCGCGTCGTATTGGTGCCGAAAAGCCGCACGGTCGATGCGGCAATACTCATGGAATCCCTGTTCAAATCCAGCGATCTGGAAACACGGTTTCCGCTAAATATGAATGTGTTGGACAAGCATCACCGCCCTTCAGTTATGAATTTAAAGCAGGTGCTGCAGGCATTCCTGGATCACCGCCATGAAGTGCTGTTGCGGCGCAGCCAGTTCCGCCTCAATAAGATCGAGGCGCGTGTGGAAATCCTTGACGGTTATCTGATCGCCTATCTCAACCTCGATAAAGTCATCCATATCATCCGCACCGAAGACGAACCGAAACAGGTTTTGATCAGCACTTTTGCCCTGGCCGAGATCCAGGCCGACGCCATCCTCAATATGCGCCTGCGCAATTTGCGCAAGCTGGAGGAAATGGAAATCCGCGGTGAACGCAATGGTTTGCTGAAAGAAGGCGCAGGCCTGACCGAATTATTGAATGACGAGAAGAAACGCTGGAAAACAATCAAGGAACAGATCCGCCAGATCAAAAAACAATTCGGAGATGATAAAGTATTGGGTCCCCGCCGTACCCTTTTGGCCGAAGCGCCGCAATTGGGCGATATTTCATTCGAAGCCATGATCGAACGCGAACCCATCACCGTGTTGTGTTCCGAGCAAGGCTGGATCCGCGCGCTGAAAGGCCATGTCAAAGACGCCGCCATCGAACAGAAATACAAAGAAGGCGATAAGGAACGCTTTGTTATCGAAGGATATACTACTGATAAATTCATTTTTTTCGCCAGCGACGGGCGTTTCTTTACCGTCGGCGGCGATAAATTCCCCGGCGGGCGCGGTTTCGGCGACCCGGTGCGCCTGATGGTGTCGATGGGCGACAACACCGATATCCTGACATTTTTCAAATATGACGAAAAAGCCAAAATGCTGGTCGCAGCAAGCGACGGGCGCGGCTTTGTCGTGCCGATGAAAGACGTATTGGCCCAGACGAAAAACGGCAAGGCGGTGTTGACCATGCCCGATAAAATCAAAGCCATCATCTGCAGCATTATTCCGGAAGGCCATGACACCGTCGCCACCATCGGCGATAACCGCAAAATCCTGATCTTCCCTTTGTCACAACTTCCTGAAATGGGCAGGGGCCGCGGCGTCACCCTGCAAAAATTCAAAGACGGCGGATTAAGCGACGCCAAAACCCTCCGCTATATCGACGGTCTCACCTGGTACCGCGGCAGCATGAGCAAAGGCGACATGCTCCCCTGGATCGGCGCGCGGGCGAGTTCAGGTAGATTGGCGCCGCAGGGGTTTCCGCGGAATAACAAACTTTCCTAATTCCCTTTAACCGCCGCCCCATCGCCTACCTGATGCTCGCGCATCAATATAATGGAAATCCGGCGGTTCTGTGGGGAGGTCGGATCTTTCGGGAATAACTGTTCCGTATCGGCTTTGCCGGCCACATTTGAAATCCGGCCTGCGGGCAATCCTGCTTTCATCAATGCCTGGCGCGAGGCATTGGCGCGGTCGGCAGACAGGTTCCAGTTATCATAGTTGGCCGATGTGCCATACGGCACCGAATCCGTATGGCCGCGGATGGAAATTTTCTGTGGCAGCTTATTGATGATCGTGGAGACTTTTGAAATCAGCTGATAAGTCTGGTCATACATCTGGGCGCTGCCCAGGGGGAACATCGAACGGCCCTGCTGGTCGACGATCTGGATCCGCAACCCTTCAGGCGTCATATCCACGATCAAATTCTTGGCCAGTTCTTTCAGTTCGGCGTCGTTCTGGATCGCGGCTTTGATATCTTTCATGGCTTTTTCAAATTGCTGCTGTTCTTCCTCTGCCTTCATCTTTTCAAATTCACTCTGGGAAATCTTCTTGCCTGAATCCTGTCCTATCGTGTCGGATTTTTCCTCGACATCGCTGGGGGCGTTTTCCGAAACGGCCTGCATTTTAGGATCATTCGTCTGGGGCCCATCCGTGGTCATGCTGAGGCCGCCCATCACGCCGCCAGCGCCCGATTCAGAACTGGAGGCCATGGTCGGTTTGAAATAATCGGCGATGCCTTCTTTTTGCTCCTTGGTCGTGACGTTGAGAAGCCAGAGCAACAGGAAAAACGCCATCATAGCCGTGACAAAGTCGGCATAGGCGACTTTCCAGGCGCCGCCATGATGGCCGCCGGCAACTTTTTTGATCTTTTTTATGACGATCGGGCGTTTTGAATCATCTGCCATTTTGCACCTGTTTGCTCTAGACTATAAAATCCCGGGAAAGAAAGCGTTAACATGTACTTTGAAAAATCCATTACCTGCGCCCATCCGGGCGGAACCCACGAAATTATTTATTCGGAGTTTCCAGGGGACGAATTCCGCACCGTCATCTGCCTGCACGGATTGTCGCGCAACGGCCGCGATTTTGACTGGCTGGCGGAAAGCCTGGCCAATGAAGGTTTTCGCGTCATCTGTCCCGATATGGCGGGCAGGGGGCGGAGTCCGGCTTTTGCCGACCATACATGGTATAATTATCCGCAATATGTGTCGGACATGATTACTTTAATCAATGAACTCAAGATCATGCAATGCGACTGGATCGGTACCTCGATGGGCGGTTTGATTGGGATGATGCTGGCGATGCAGCCGGAATCGGTGATCCAGCGCCTGGTTTTTAACGATGTTGGCCCGTTTATTTCAGCAGCAGCGATGGAGCGGATCAAAAAATACGTCAGCATGAACCCGTCTTTCCCGGACTGGGACAGTTTTTACGCCGCGTTCCGCCAGCGCATGAAGCCTTTCGGCCTGAAAAACGAGGCCGAGGAAAAATTCCTGGCCGAAATTTCCATGCAAAAACTGCCGGACGGCAACCTGCGCCTGAATTACGACACCAATATCATCGCCTGGATGGGCGGCGGCCAGCCGATTCTGGACATGGATTTGTGGAGCCTGTGGCCCCTTGTCAAACAAAAAATGCTGATCCTGCACGGGGCGGACAGCGATATCCTGGGCTTCGACACGCTGCAGCGGATGATGATTGATAAACAGGCGACCAGCGTCAGTTTCGCCGGCGTCGGCCATGCGCCCGCTTTGCTGGGCGAGGACCAGATTTCGGTCGTGAAAAACTGGCTGTTGACCGCTTGATCACCTTTGCGCAGGTCACGAACCTCTATGTCAATCTTAAATATTTTATTAAATTTTTAAGGAACTCTATTGAAAATGATAGGGAATTCGTTAAACATTAAAGCTTACTTTTCCTGGCGAGCCATTTTTAATGCCAAAAACTTATTATGATACCGTACAGCTCATCGAGCGTATGCACCGACATTTTCTGGATGTTTTAAAAATTGAACTCGAAAAACTGAGTATTCAGGACATCAATAACGTCCAGTCCCTTATTCTATACAATATCGGCGGCGACGATCTGACCGTGGGCGAATTGACTGTGCGCGGTTATTATCTGGGCTCGAACGTGTCTTATAACGTTAAGAAAATGGTCGAGGCCGGTTACCTGATGCAGGAACGTTCGCAACATGACCGCCGCTCGGTCCGCGTGCATTTATCAGCAAAAGGCAAGGAACTGAAAAACACGCTGAGCGAGATTTTCATGCGCCATATGAAAGAATTGAAAACCGTCGAACTGGATGAAGATAAATTGACCGTGATCAATGAACGTATCCGTTTATTAGAGCGTTTCTGGGCCTCGCGCAGCACGCCGGCCAGCATGTCTGATATTTAATCCGCATGGCATTGGGTAGGGAAATCATTTTTGAATTCCACCGCATCGGCCCATATGTCAAAGTAACCGCCATGGATACCGCCACCCAGGAAGAAACCAGCATCACCGGCGCCGCCAATGCGCCCAAGGAATATCTGGAGAAACTAGCCCGCGATAAATTGTTTCTGGTGTTGCGGAATAAGGGGTTGCTGGATTGATCTCATGACCTGCCCCCCCCGCATTACCGTTGCATAACGGGGCCAGAGCTATTATTACCAATTCCGGTCATTGTGCTAAAGGCCCTGGACTCCGTTATGCAACGTGGATACGTAGAGAGAAGAGAAAAACATGACCGACCAACCCCAATCCACATCCCATCTGCGCCGCTATTTCTTTACCGGCATACTCGTCACTGCACCGGTCGGTTTGACCGTTTATATCGCCTGGCAATTCGTCACCTGGGTGGACCGCCTGGTCAAACCTTATTTGCCGCATGGATTGCGCGATCTTTTCCCTTATG
>JAQGJA010000201.1 GCA_028290805.1 Alphaproteobacteria bacterium | reverse complement strand
CGACGCCGCCCGATACTCGGGGGTTAGTCCGTAACGCTCGGGCGCTACTACACGCGACGACCCGATGCCGCTCTCAGAAGGAGCATCACAGTATTCGTTAACCATTTCTGTTAACCATTACAAGCTGACTTTCGCATGGAGGCCAGGCAAAGCGGCGGCCATGTCGGCACCCGGAGCGGCAAAATCCAAACTCGGCGAGCGTCCCGCCTCTGGGAGCGCCCTGTCGCGCGCATCGACCGCCGTCACAGCCACCACCGAAGGATAGGAGGCCGGATAGAGAGGCGGCGCCGCGGGACCGTCGTTGCCGACGGCGGCGACGATCGGAATCTGCCGCCGCGTTAGGACGTCCACCGCTCGTCTCAAAAGCAGGTTGGAGGGAGCGGCGAGGCTGATATTGATGACCTGGGGCCGTTTCGAGGCCGCCCAGGCGAGCGCCCGTACGATCGCCTCGGCCGAGCCAGCCGATTGATCGCCGCCATAGACATCCGCCACGAACAAGGAGGCGCCGCGCGCCGCCCCGCGAAACCGGCCTTCCTCACCGACCAGCAAGGACGCCACTGCGGTGCCATGGCCGGTCGCCCGCGCCTGGCCGGCAAATGCCCTTTGCTCGATCGCCGCTCCGGCCGGCGAGGGATGCGATGCCAGCGAGGCGCTAGTCACAGTCCGCAGTTGGAGCGCGTCTGATGATGGTGTCCGTCCCCAGCGAACGGACCACGCTATGAACTATCAACCTTACCATTCGTTCTTTGATGCCAATCCCAGGAGCCATTCCCATGCTTGACCATGACCTAGTCGTGCTTAATTCGCTCATCGCCACCACCATAGACAGTGCTTTGGGCTTCGAGCGGGCGGCCGAGGATGCACAGGCTGGGCGCTTTCAGGAGATGTTCAGCGATTTTGCCCGTGAACGTCGAGGAGTTGTCACTGCCCTGCAGGCGGCAGTGCGTGAGCTTGGAGGCGTCGCGGAAGATGATGGCTCACTGGAGGCGGATTTACACCGACGCTGGGTTGATCTTCGAGCCGCGATAACCGGGAACGGCGGTGACAAAGCAATCATCGACGAAGTTGAGCGTGGCGAAGACTACATCAAGGAAAAATATGAGGCAGCGCTAGCGGATCCGGATCTGGCTGAGGGGACCCGCGGTATCATCAGCATCGCTTATGAATCGGTTAGGGCTGGCCATGACACAGCGAGCGCGTTGAAGCACAGGATGAGGGGCGCCGCCGAATAGAGCAGCCGGCCCGCGTAACATTGATTGAGCTTGCGGGCCCCGCGCGGAGTTCGATGACTTCGGCAGCAAGCCGCTCGGGGCCGGAGGCGCCTTAATCTCTGCTCGATCGTCTCCGGCAGTTCGCCCGCCGCTAAAGCTGCTAAAGTGGCGGGGTAGCCTAATTCTGCGTGCTCGACGGCATCATCGTATCCGGGGCGCGTCGGGCTATCTCCTTCCATACGCGCAGGCCCTCACGGTCATTAGCGAGGGTCACGGCCCCGATCCGCTCGCGATGAACTCCGGCGCCGCGCTGCTGTGCTGCTGAGGCGGTTCGTCGTTTACAAGGACGGTTGAGGTGCGTCGAGATAGTGAGCGCTGCGGTCCGCCTATTAAGCGGCCACAGCGCTCATCGACGCGTACTGGTCACGATTTCGCGTGACGCAACGCTATTACACGCGCCGCGGTTAACAGCCGGTTGATAAGTTCTTCAGCAATTAGAAAGCTGGCCTCTGCCGCGCAGTCATCTGATGGGAGGGTCTTTGGATCGATCCACGGCCATCAGCTGCGACGGGAACGGTGCCGCCAATGAGCAGGCATCGTCCGTCTCCCCATCGAGCCACCGATCATAATCCTCCGGGTGCAGGATCACAGGCATTGCTTTGGGGTGGATTGGCTCAACGAGCGGATTGGCCTCGCAGGTAAGGAACGCATGGGCCTTGCCTTCCTCGGTCGGCCGCCACACGCCAGCGAAGGCGAAGACGGGTGAGCCGGCAGCGAAAACCAATGCTCCTGTTTCGACCCTTTCTCACCAGACCATTCACAGAAGTCGGTCACCGGCACGAGGCAGCGCCGATCCGGTCGACCACGTGCTGACCGCCAGAACGGGCTCGAGAGATTCCGAACGTTTGTCACTGGCGCTCGGCCGGCCGCCGGCGGTGGGAAGCCCCATGTCATCGTCTCAAGGATGCGGGAGCCGCCTTCGTTCCGAACCACCCAACCTATACGTTTCGGGAACAGCTCGGGGGGCGGGAGCGGTTCGGGCTCGGGCATGATCAGGTGCTCGGGCACGCCGAACGCTCGGGCAAGTTCGACCTGCTTGGCGGACATGCGGTAGCGGTTGCACATCTATCGGAGCTTAAAGGGGTCACCAACGTCCGCAATGGGTCGAAGCAGACGGCCGTTCTGGGTGGAACGAGGACGCTCTATTCGAGCGTAGAAATCGGTGGTTTCTCGGCCAACATCATTTCCTCGACGTCCGACCCTACCGGCAGGATGACAAACTCGCCATCAGTTAGGGATTGTGACACGCCCGTGGGATGCGTTTCGCTGTAATAGCTTGCCAGACCGGACAACCGCCCTGAGGCATCGTGCACCTTTCGGAGCACCAGCAATCCTTGCTCGTGGAGGTATGTGAACAGGGACGCGCTCAGAATGAGTGGAGCTTGGCGATC
>JAQGJA010000076.1 GCA_028290805.1 Alphaproteobacteria bacterium | reverse complement strand
CGATATGGCGGCGGATATCGGCAGGATCAATCTGGCCGATATCGATGCCGTCCAACAGAATGGAACCGCTGGTCGGTTCATAGAGTTTCATCAACAAACGGCCGATGGTGGTCTTGCCCGAACCGATGCGGCCCAATACGGCGACGCGTTCGCCGGGGCGGATGATAAACGAGACGCCATCCAACGCTTTTTCCTGCTGGCCGGGATAGCTGAAGCTGACATTCTGGAATTCGATCTGGCCCAGCAATTCGGGCGTGTGGTGAAAGGATTTCCCAATGGGGCGTTCCGTCGGCGCATCCATGATCTTGTTCAATGCTTCCAAGGCGCCGCGCGATTGCTGGTATTTCAGCAAAAGTCCGGCGACCGAGGAAAGCGGGGCCAAAGCGCGGCCCGTCAATAATGTCATGGCGACAAGCGCCCCCATGGTCAGTTCCTTGTCGATCATCATATGCACGCCGTACCAGACCGTGGCGACCGTGGTCATCTGCACGATAAAGGCGGTGGCGCTAGTGGCCAATGTGGCAATGGAACGGGCCTTGCCGCTGGTTTCAGCAGTGATGCCGACCAGATGCTCCCAGCGTCCCTGGACCCTGGATTGCGCGCCCGAGGTTTTGATGGTGTCGATCCCCGAAAGGGCTTCGACCAGCATGGCGTGTTTCTGGTTGCTTTGCGCCAGTGTGCGGTCGGTGATGCGTTTCAACGGTGCCTGCAAAAACCAGCTGACGCAGACGACCAGCGGCACGGCGATCAAGGGAATAAGCGCCAGGGTTCCCGCGATCAGGTACATGACCCAAAGAAAGATCACGATAAAGGGCAGATCGACGATCAGGACAAAGGTGCCGCTGGTGAAAAAGTCGCGCAGCGTCTCGAATTCCTTCAGGTTATTAGCCATCGAACCGGTCGATTCCGGTTTCTTGTCCATGCGCATGCTCATCGTCTGTTCGAACAGGCGGCTGGCGATGATGACATCGGCGTTTTTCCCGGCGACATCGACGAAATAGCTGCGCAGATTGCGCAGGATAAATTCGATGACGAAAACGATGGTCACGCCAAGCGCCAAGACCCACAGCGTATCCAGTGCGGCGTTCGGCACGACGCGGTCATAGACGTTCATGGTGAAAAGCGGCGTCGCAAGGCCGAACAGGTTCAACAATAACGATGCTAGCAGAACATGGTAATAGATGGGCAAAAAGCGTTTCAGCGTCCCTTTGAACCAGTGCTCGTTATAGCGCGACTCGTCGTATGATGCGCGTGGGTCAAAGGCGAATTTGGCCTTGATGAAAATGGCATAGCCCAGATATTCGCCGATCAAATCTTTGAGCGGCACGGTTGTCTTGCCGCCATTGGCTTCGGCGACAGCGATGTCGGCGGTGCCCTGGTCGCGGTTGATGCGCAAAAGGACGACGGCGTTCATGCCTTTAAGCAGCAAAATACAGGGCTTGGTCAGGGCCGAGACATGCATCAGATCGGCGCGCTTGACGATGCGGGCGTTGAATCCGGCGCGTTCGGCGGCGCGGACGCAAAGTTCCGGCGTGAACTGGGTATCGGCATGCGGCAGGCCTGCTTTCAGCGCCTGGCGCGAAACCGGACGCTGCAGGATGCTGGTAATCAGTGCCAGGCACGAGAGCAGGGGATCCTCGTAATCGACCAATCCTGGCCGTATAGACCAGTTTTTTGGTTCTTCAGCGGAGGGGGCAGGGGCCTGTGCTGCAGAAGGCTCTTGATTTTCGGTCATGGATGCTTGACAAAGGAGGGGTGAATTTCAACTAAGCCTAGCGGCAATAGATTGATAAACCCTTTATTAAGCCGAATTGACGGCGATGACAATAGAACCTGGAGTTTTCCCCTTTGAGCTGGACAGACGAACGTATCGCAACCCTGAAGAAAATGTGGTTGCAAGGCAAATCGGCCTCGGAAATCGCCGAAAAACTGGGCGGCGTTACGCGTAACGCCGTGATTGGCAAGGCGCACCGCCTGAATTTGTCGGGCCGCCCGTCGCCTATCAAAAAGCCTGGCGCTGAGAAGAAACCCGTCGCCAAGGCGCAGGCCGCCGAACCGGTCCAGGAAGCCGCCCCGGTACGCAAACCCGCACCCGAACCGGCCCTGGCCAAAAAGACGGCCCCGGCTGCTGCACCAAAACCCGTGCCGGTTGCGCCAAAAGCACCCGAAGCGCCGGCACCAAAAGCCGCCGCGCCGCCTGTCCCTGCCAGCACCCCTTCCAAGGCCCAGCCCCAGCGCAGTTCAGGCAACGGCCCGGGCAAGCCGCCGGAAATCGTGCAGCTGGCCGCCTTGGCCAATGCGACGTCGCGCCCCGATGGCGCCATTGTCTCGATCCTTGAACTGAACGAGCGGACCTGCCGCTGGCCGGTTGGCGACCCGCGCGATGCCGGTTTCGGCTATTGCGGCGCTGAATCCTATATGGCGCATCCTTATTGTGCAGAACACGTCGCCATCGCATTCCAGGCCCCCAATCGCAAGGACCGCAAACCGGTCAAAAACGTCAAAGAGGCTGAAGCGCCCGAGCTGGACGATCTGGAAATCGAGGTCGAAGTCGAGGATGAAGACGCCATTGACGATGAAACCCTCGAGGATGACCTGGACGATGACACGCCGGTCACGATCTAAATTTCGCGATACTAAAACCCATAACAGGAACAGAAAAATAATGCAGGGCCAGTCTTTTATCCCAGAATTGCAGTTCGAACTTATCTCCACGATCAAGTGCCTCGAGCGCATTCCGTTCGACAAATTCGACTGGAAGCCCCATGAAAAATCCATGAGCCTGGGTCAACTAGCGACCCATATTGCCGAGATCCCGGGTTACGCGGAAATGATCATGGATACGGACGGCGTGGATATCGCGGCAGGCGGCTATACGCCCGCTGTGATCAACAGCACAAGCGACCTGGTCCAGTTGCTGAAAAACAATATGGACAAGGCGACAGAGAAACTGGCTACTGTTGCCGATTTCCCGATGAGCCAGGAATGGACCTTGCGCAAAGGGACTGAAGTGATCTTCAGCCTGCCCCGCAATGCCACAATCCGCTCAATGCTGATCAGTCACATGATCCACCACCGCGGCCAGCTTTCGGTCTATCTGCGCCAGCTGGATATTCCCGTACCCAGCATTTACGGCCCCAGCGCCGATGAAGCGAATTAAGCCGCAGGCCTTATGAGGACGACTGAATCGATTGAGGCCGCGCAGACTGAGAAGAATACGCATCGCCTGCATTTCCTGGATGGTATTCGCGGCTGGGCCGCGGTTGTCGTCGTCATGCACCATATCGTAGCGTGTTTCCTCTCCCAGACGGTTGTGGAATACAAGCATTGGAGCCTGTTGTTCATTACTGACGGTCCTTTGGCTGTGCAGGTCTTTTTCGTGCTGTCAGGATTCGCCCTCACTATCAAGTTTATAGAAAAGCCAGGTCATTATTCCATCGCCCAGGCCGCGTCCGCGCGGTATTTCCGGCTGACCATCCCTGTGCTGGCCGTCAGCTTTCTTGCCTATCTTTTTCTCAAGGGCGGACTGATGTTCAACCTCGAGGCAGCCATGCCAGGCAAATCCGTTGAATGGATTGGAACTTTTTTCACTTTTCAACCCGATTTCATCAAGATGCTGAAATTCGCTTTGTATAAGGTGTTTTTCAAATATAACCCGGCTACATCTTATAATGTCACTCTGTGGACGATGCCAATCGAATTTGCCGGATCCATGCTGATATTTTCAATCTGCGCGCTTTTTTTGCCAAAAGAAAAAGGCAGGAAAATAATACTGGTTCCCATCCTTTTGGCCTGCGGATTTTTCTTTTATTACCGGCCGCCCTTATCCTGTTTCATTTTCGGCTATTTTCTGGCCGAACTTTATGTGCGTTTCAGGCATTTGAAAAATCGCTGGCTGAATATTGCCGCCAGCCTTATCTTGCCGACATTAATATGGATCTGCACCTTTCACCGGCCGCAGGATGAAAGAATTATGATCTTGATTGCGGTATTGATCGTTGCCGCCGCCACATTTTCGGGGCCGCTTAAGGCAATTTTTTCCAGCCGCCTTTCGCAATTTCTCGGCAGGATGTCTTTTCCCCTGTATCTCGTTCATCTGCTGATAATATGCTCGTGGTCCTGCTATTGGTTCCTAGCCTTGCCGGAAATGGGATTTTCGAGCTTTGCAGCGGCCAACCTGATCGTGTTTTCGACTTGTGTTTTATCGTTACTGGGCGCCTGGCTGTTTGCCCCGGTCGAAACCTTCAGCGTCAGGTTATCACGTTGGATCGCCGCCCGCATTACCAAGTTTCAACTGACGCGTTAAGGGAAAACCGGCCGGTATTGGCCTGCGGTCTTTATTTTTGCCGCGCCGCCTTTATATGAGCTTGTACAGGAGAATGGATCATGAGCCGGAAAATCTATCAGAAAGACCCCAGAATAATCGCCGCTCTCACGCCCGAACAATATCACGTCACCCAGGAAAGCGGTACGGAACGTCCGTTCACCGGTGGATACTGGGACCATAAGGGCGAAGGGATTTATGTAGATATCGTCTCGGGCGAGCCCCTTTTTTCCTCACGCGACAAATTCGATGCCCATTGCGGCTGGCCCAGCTTTACCAGACCGCTGGAAGATGGGTATGTCACCGAAATATCCGATACCTCGCATGGCATGAAACGCATAGAAGTGCGCTCGGCCCATGGCGATTCCCATCTGGGCCATGTTTTCAATGACGGCCCTGCGGATGCGGGCGGGCTGCGTTACTGCATCAATTCGGCCAGTCTGCGCTTTGTGCCAAAGGAGAAACTGGCCGATGAAGGCTATGACGAATATATGCAGCTATTTGAACAAGAGGATGCGCAATGACCGAAACGGCGATACTGGCAGGGGGATGTTTCTGGGGCATGGAGGAATTATTCCGCCAGTTGCCCGGTGTGATGGACACGCGTGTCGGCTATACCGGCGGCGATTTTGAAAACCCGACCTATAACGATATGAAGACAGGCCGCACCGGCCACGCCGAAGCGCTGGAAATCACGTTCGATCCGGCGCGGTTATCCTATAAAAAGCTGCTGGAATTTTTCTTTCGCATCCATGATCCGTCCACGCCCAACCGCCAGGGCAATGATAGGGGCACGCAATACCGGTCGCTGATCTGTTACCTGAATGAACAACAGAAAAACACAGCGGCCGAAGTGATCCGGGAAGTCGATGCCTCGGGCCGATGGCCGTGCAAAGTGTTGACGGAACTGTAACAAGCCGGCACATTTTATGAGGCCGAGGGCTATCACCAGGGTTACCTGCAGAAAAATCCGGGCGGTTATACCTGTCATTTCGTCCGGGCGGATTGGGTGTTATAACGGTTTCCCCGGCCTTGCGCCGGGGAAACCGTTACTTTAACCGACCTGTTTAAGCCGCTTTTGCCACATTTCCGGCGATGTCGTGCTTGGCTTTTTCCAATTCCTGGCTGGCGGCTTCAACGCCAAAAGCCTGTTTTTCAGCGCGGATAAACGTCACATCGGTGATGCCGATAAAGCCCAGCACCTGGCGCATCAAGGGTTCAACATGGTCAAAGGCGACCATGGGGCCGGTGGTGTAGACGCCGCCATTGGCAATGGCCACGATGGCGCGTTTGCCGGTGACTAAACCAATGGGCATGCCTTCAGCGGAATATTTAAAGGTTTTGCCTGCGCGCAACACATGGTCTATCCAGGCCTTGAGCTGGGAAGGGACGCTGAAATTATACATGGGCGCGCCGATCACCAGGATATCGGCGGCATTCACTTCGTCGATCAACAGATCTGAAAGTTTGACCGTGGCGTGATTGGCATGCTCGCCCCCGGCAAATAACCCATTCAGGAATTCCGGGCTGATATGCGGCAAAACCTGTTTGGTCAGGTCGCGATAAACGACAGTGGTGCCCTGGTCCGTCCGTTGCAGTTGGGCGACGATTTCGGCGGTCAAGGCACGGGTGGCAGAACCTTCGGTTCTGGCGCTGGAATAGAGGTGAAGGATAGTGGTCATGGTTTTCTCCGTTATTAATGTCCTAGGGATAACGCATTCTAGCGCCCGGGACCAAAAGAAACAGCAGAATGTTTCACGTGGAACATATTCCTAAATAGGAATATAGATCAGTTTTATCAACCCGTTCGCGATAATTACCTGGCCATGTCGGCCAGCAAAAGCCTTGATCAAGCCCGCGCAATCTCGTCCCTGATCACCTGGCGCAGATTATCAATCGGCACGGTCTTGCCGCGTTCCTGGATGTGCCAGAAGGTCCAGCCATTGCAGCTTGGGGCATTCTGTAACAGCGCGCCCATCTTGTGGATCGAACCACGCTGGGCGCCTTCTTTGGTGGTGATCTCGATATGGCCGTCCAGGGCGACGCGGGCGCGGAACTTGCCCTTGTCGTCGGTCAGCTCGGCGCCGGGCTTCAGCAACCCGCGCTCGATCAGGGTGCCGAACGGGATGCGCGGCTCTTCACGCTTTGACGGGATGATGAGGTCTTCGGGGCTAGCGATCGGGGTGACGGCGGCGATGCGTTCATGTGCCAACTCGGCGTAAGCTGCATCGCGCTCAATGCCAATGAATTTGCGGCCCAGGCGCTTGGCGGCGGCGGCGGTGGTGCCGGAACCCAGGAACGGGTCCAGGACGATATCGCCGGGTTCGGAGCTGGAGAGCAGGACGCGGTGGAGCAGGGCCTCGGGTTTTTGCGTCGGGTGCGCTTTGCGGCCATTGCCGTCTTTCAGGCGCTCGCCGCCGGTGCACAAGGCAATTTCCCAGTCGGAACGCATCTGTTTATCGTCATTCAGGCGCTTCATCAACTCGTAATTGAATTTATAGCGGCCTTCTTTCGATTTGGCGGCCCAGATCATCGTCTCATGCGCGTTGGTAAAACGGCGGCCGCGGAAATTGGGCATCGGGTTGGATTTGACCCAGACGATGTCGTTCAGGATCCAATAACCCAGATCCTGCAGGATCTTGCCAACGCGGAAAATATTATGATAGGAACCGATTACCCACAGCCCGCCATCGTCTTTCAGGACGTTACGTGCGGCGCGCAGCCAGTTTTCCGTGAAACGGTCATATTCGGCAAAGGAATCAAAATGGTCCCAGGCATCATCGACGGCATCGACGATGGAATTATCAGGGCGGGACAATTCGCCGCCAAGCTGCAGGTTATAAGGCGGGTCGGCGAAAATAAGGTCGACGCTATTGGCGGGCAGGCGGTTCATAATTTCGACGCAATCCCCAATATGTAGGGTGTCAGTCTCGATCAGACCACCGGATTTTGCGTTTTGGGCTTGTTTTTTCATTTTGTGACTCAATCAATGGATTCAAATACTTAAGATGCATTGTTCATCTTGTCTTTGAACAGATTGAGTCCGAAACCCTTACCAAAACCTTACCGCCGGAATCCAAGGTACAGAAAAAAATGGCACGGAGTCACCCCTGTGACAAAAGAATCACAGTTTTATTAACGGAGTGGTAAGGATGATTAAGTCGCGCCTAATTTATGTGAAAATCGGCGCTGGGAAGCTTGTCCCTTTTTAATTCTGAGGGCTGCGACAGGCCAATCTCTTCTTTAAAGGCTTCCAAGGCACGATCCATTTTCACCGAAGTTTTTTCCTTGGCTGTATATTTTTTGATGACCTCGTCCGTGACATCCGCCGCCAGTCCGCCGCCAAGACGTGAAGCCACTTCTTTGGCGCCGGTTTTTATAATTGTTCCCGCTATGGCGTTAATCTCTTCCCACTGACGGATATGGTTGTTGGTCTTTTCGAGAAGAGCGAAGGCAGCCTTCTTATCCTCCAGGTTGCGCGTGGGATCCGTACATATATTGACGGCATTAAAAGCCATTTCAGTATTATAATGACCCTGGTCAGTGGCTTTGCGGTTAAGCGCACCGATGATAATGGATGTCACAGCGATAGTGCCAAATACCAGCGGCGCTGCAAAAAGAGAGGCGCCAAGAGATAAGGCAAAAGCATATTTCCCCGTTTGGTTGATTAATCGGGCGTTTCTTTCCATTTTTTTATCCCGCTCGGCCAGGATTTCCCTTGTCTGGTGATCGGACAGGATCTCCATGGTTTTGCGATCAGACAGGATTTGCAGCGTCTGTAAAGCACCATTCATATATTCGACAGGCCCGTGGGCCGTTGAATCATGAGCAAGTCCAAGAGGGGTAATGGATCCGTCCGGCTCAACAGTATAATGAAATGCCCCGTGCGGAGGGATCTCATAGGCTTGATCGATGTCATCATCAAGCGAGCGGCGGTAAGATTGAGGAGAAGGAGGCGTGATAGAATCGTTTTTCATCTACCCATATTATATAGCAGGCGAAGTTGAAAAGGTAGTTAATTATAAGACATAGTGGCTTTTTTTAGGCCATTAATTACTGCCTGTAATATAGAGAAGCCGGTAACGTTATATCTTATAAGCCCGCTTAATCAGGAATTATCTGGATAAAGATGACGAATCAGCGATTGATCGCATGAATCAGGCGCATGATTCGCATTTTTACGCTCCGTTTTCGCTTTTTTGGCCT
>JAQGJA010000060.1 GCA_028290805.1 Alphaproteobacteria bacterium | reverse complement strand
TCCTGGCCGTTTGTAATCAAAAAGGGGGTGTCGGCAAGACAACCACCACGATTAACCTGGCGACCGCTTTGGCCGCTGTCGGCAAAACGGTACTGGTCATGGATTTCGATCCTCAGGGGAATGCCTCAACCGGGCTCGGACTGGATCATACCCAGCGTTCGCAAGGCACATATGAAGTCCTGTTCGGCGTTTTGCCTTTGGAAAAAGTCGCTAATCCGACCCGTGTTCCTGGTCTTTTGGTCGCTCCGGCTTCTGTCCACCTGGCCGGTGCCGAAATCGAACTTGTTACCTCGGAACGCCGTGAGTTTCGCCTGCGCGAGGCCATCAATGCCGCGAAATTGAATGTCGATTATATTCTGATCGACTGCCCCCCTTCCCTTAACCTGCTGACATTAAACGCTCTGGTCGCAGCGGATGCCGTGCTTGTCCCCCTGCAATGCGAATTCTATGCGCTCGAAGGGCTGAGCCATCTGGTTAAAACCATCGAGCGCGTAAAGCGCAGCTTCAATCCCAATCTGGACTTGCACGGCATTATCCTGACCATGTATGACCGCCGCAATGCGCTGTCTGGCTCGGTCGAGAATGATGTGCGCGGCTATTTCGGCGATAAAGTCTACCAGACGGTAATTCCGCGCAATGTGCGCGTTTCCGAAGCACCCAGCCACGGCCTGCCCGTCCTTGTCTATGACATGAAATGCCCGGGTTCCCAGGCCTATATCGCCCTGGCATCAGAAGTGATCAAGCGCGAGAAATCGATTTTTAACAGCAATAATCAAGAACAACAGGCAGCATAGATAATGAGCAACGAAAAACGCAACCCGTTAGGCCGCGGCCTGAATGCTTTGTTCGGTGAAGACGATTCAACACCATTAAGCGTGGTGAATGGCAATAACACCATGGCCGCACCAAGTGCCTCGGAATATACCACCATTCCGCTCAGCCGCGGCATTACGCGCGTGCCTCTAAGTGTCTTGTCACCCGGCCCTTTCCAGCCGCGCAAACATTTCAATGCCGAAGCCTTGCAGGAATTGGCCGCATCATTGAAACAGCATGGGCTTGCCCAGCCGATCGTGGTGCGCCCCAAACCCGGCGCCGTCGGCCAATATGAGATCATCGCCGGCGAACGCAGGTGGCGCGCCGCGCAATTAGTGCCCTTGCATGATGTACCAGTCGTGATCCACGATATCGACGACAAGACCGCGATGGAAATTGCCATCGTCGAAAACCTGCAGCGTGTCGACCTCAACCCGTTGGAGGAAGCGCGCGCCTTCCAGCGCCTGATTGATGAATATGGGTATAAGCATGAACAGCTGGCGACTTCGTTGGGCAAGTCCCGCTCGCATATTTCCAATATGCTGCGCCTGCTGCAACTGCCCGAAGCGGTGCAGGACAAGCTCCAGGACGGCTCTCTTAGCATGGGGCATGCCCGTGCGCTGATCACGGCGGAAAATCCCGAAGCCGTAGTCGAAATGATTCTGAAGAACAACCTCTCCGTGCGCGACACGGAAAAACTGGCTTCGAAGAAAAATGCCGCCAACGCAGGTAACCCCGGGCCCAAACAGGCGCAGGCCGTCAGCGCAAAAAATAAAGACGCCGATATCAAGGCGCTGGAAAACAATCTGTCGCAATTGCTCGGTCTTGCCGTCACCATCGATGTCGCCAGCGCCACACGCGGTACGCTGAAAATAGAATATCAGAATCTGGACCAGCTGGACGACGTCCTGCGCCGGTTGAGCGTTTAATTGATCACAACTAAAAGGAGAGAATGATGGACAAGGACGAAAAGAAGCAAGTTATCACACAATTTGCTGAAAACCTGGAGCACAACCAGAATGCACTGGCTGAAATTAACACAACAGTTTCTGTCGAAGAAAAAGCGCTGACACCACAGGAAAAAGACTGGCAATTCCCCCCGACCAATGCAAAAAACGATTGTAGTTATTGCTAACAACATGACGACATCGCTTCGGGATTTTTTCAACAAGCTGCCCAGCGGGAAACGCATCGGTCCGGAAAAATTCGTCTCGGGCCGAAGCGGCGTGGCAGCGCTGGATGATCTGCTGGATACGGCAGAAAACATGCTGGCCAAACCCAGCCCTGAAGACCATGTCACATTATTTTCCGCCTTGGCAAAGGCCTGCGACGGCGCCCACAGGACCAACCTGAAATCCGAGCCCGCCCGTATGGAGCGGGTCGGGAATGTGGCGAAATCCCTGGTGGAATCCCTGCCGGAAGGCCAGGTCATTGCCCTGGAAACCTATGCTTCCATCTGTACATTCCACAAGGGATCCTGGTCGCTGTGGCGGGAATATCCGGATAAATTCGGCCTGTTCGATTTACGAAGACCCGGCAGGCTGCATTACTATACCGATACTATGCCGCAAGCGGAAAAAGAACGGATGCCGCAAGCGAAAAACGATTATTATATCGGGCGCTATGAACCGCTTATCGAAAACTTTCCACTGGCAAAAAAAACAAAGGAGGATATCCTCTATGTGTTCGATCTTTTTGCCGGCAATAAAGACCAGATCATCAAGGAATGTGAGGGTAATTCACGCCGCCTGAGATTAATCGAGAAATTTTCCCGCGAGGCGGAAAAGGCTTTTGGCGCTGATAAGCCCAAGGGCTGTAAAGGGCAATCCTTAAAATCCTAAATTCTCCCCCGCGCATTTTCGCGCGCCAGTAAAATCAGGCGCTGCTGCACCAGTAACACTTCCGGCGTGCCGGTTTTTTTGCATTGCGCTTCAAGATCCAGAAGTAACGCCAAAGCACGGTCGATGCGCGCCATGCTCCAGTCGCGCAGATGACGGCTGAAGGATTGCTTCAGTTTAAAAAATACCGGCGGGCGCAGGCGCGCCATCGCGCCCTCCTGGCTCTCGCCGTTTTTGACGGCCGCCTGGACTATACGCAATCGGTAAAAATAATTCTGGCAGGCGCGCAAGACGGCGATCATGCTGGTGCCGCTTGCGGCCAGGTTGTGCAAGGCGCGGTCCAGCTGCGGCATCAACCCGCTTGCGATGGCCTGGACGACGCTGTCGAGTTCCAGCTCGACCTGGTCTGCCAATAACGCTTCGACATGCCCGGCCTGGATCACCGGCGCCTCACCGCCCGCATAATCGACCAGCTGGGCGATAATGTTTTTCAGCGGCCCGACATCATTGCCCAGGCGGTCGATCAGCATGGCGGTGGCGTCATTGCTGATGCGGGCATTTTGCTGTTGGAATTGTGCCTGGACGAAACGCTGCAGGGTCGCGCCCTCTAAGGCATAACAGGCTAATGTGGCGATATCGGGCGCCTTTTCACCCCAGGCGCGCAAGGCGGATTTGGGCGTCAATTCCCCGGCCTCGACGATCAAAAAATGCCCTGCCCCCGGCGCGCTTAATGCTTCCTGGATGGGTTTGACAAAGACGTCGTCTGCATCGCGCAGATGGATGATCTTTTCGCTGGCGAAAAAACCGAAACTGGCATATTCCTCGGCCAGGATGGCCGGGTTTTGTTTCAGCATGTCATGGGTGATGACGGTGATGGAAAAATCATTCTTTTCCCCATCCGGCAATTGCGTTTTTTGCAATATGCGCACGGCCTCGTCGATCAGGACTTCATTGGGCCCGTATAACAAAACCCCGCGCATCGTCTTCGGCACGGCACGGCAATATTGTAATGGATCGCCGGCAATTTTCATGTCTGCTTGACCTGGTCGGCCAGGCTTAATGTATGCACGGCCGAAGCGCGGTGGATATCGGTGACCGGATGATACATGATGGTGGCTTCGGGATCCAAAGCCTGGACCGTGTTCAGCAACCGCGTCAGATCCAGGCGCGAGACAACGATCTGCAGGATGGAAATCTGGCTTACTCTTTCGGCTGCAGCGCCAGGCGCCCCCCGCTGGCCGTGCAATATTTTGATGCTCACTTTCAATTCCGTTTTCAACACTTTGTGCAAGGCGGCCGAGCGTTCGGAAAAGATCTGCACCGCCATGTATTCCTCGACGCCATAAACGACGAAATCCACGGTTTTGCTGGCGCAGAAATAGGTCAGCACGGCATACAGCGCAGTTTCGATATCAAAGGCGATAATCGCCACCGTAAAGATGATGATATTGATGCCCATGATATATTCGCCCACGGTCAAAGAGGAACGCTTAGCCAGATACAAAGCCAGCACTTCGGTCCCGTCCAGCACGGCGCCGCCGCGTATGGCAAGGCCGATGCCGCAGCCCGCAAAAAACCCGCCGAACACGGCAATCAGTACGGGATCGCGCGTCATTACCGGCACCGGCACCAGCCACAGGACCAGGGCGAATAAAGCGATGGCCACGCTGCTTTTCAGGGCAAAAAGATTGGAAACCGAAGACCGCCCTAAAAAAATAAAGGGCACGTTGAATACCAAAAGCAGGGCGGCGAAATTCAGGTTGGTCAGACGCTGTACGATCAGGGAAATTCCGGTGACGCCGCCATCCAGAAAATGGCTGGGCAGCAAAAACCCCTTCAGCCCGATACAGGCCGCCGCGATCCCCGCGCAGATAAAGAAGAAATCGCGCAGGGTAAAGCGGTTCGCCGCCGCATAAAATTTTCTTTTAGCCATGGGGCACAGGGTAATGTCAAAATTCGGTCAGGGCAACCCTTGCAGGTTATTTGGCCGGTTTCTTCCGCCAGGATCATAGGGGACCAGCGCTATCTGTTTGCCTTGCCGCGCCAACATGTCCAGCCTGTTTTGCTTGATTTTCGCCACATTCAGGCGGCCGTTTTAAAATCATTTTTTGAATCTTGAGGGCATCCAGCGTCGCTCCGTGGTGCTGTAGCGGTCGATAATCGTTAAACGGTTTTCTTCAAATCCTAAGGTGGTATAGGCGAACAGGCCATGGCGGGGATCGTCTTCAATCAGCGAAGCGCCGTTTTCAACTAAATACCGGAACATTTTATCTGTTCCCTCTTCCGGTTTTTCTGCATCCTTTTCCAGCTTTTGCACCAGCGTAGCAGGAAAGGCCATTTTATAGACATGGCAAAAAGGTGAGCCGGGGGCATGAACAATAACGGAATGGTTTGAAGGTATTTCCTCTGTCA
>JAQGJA010000059.1 GCA_028290805.1 Alphaproteobacteria bacterium | reverse complement strand
AAGCGTTGCAGATGTTGAAGAGGAATTGCAGGCCAGATATAACAACGCCGTTAAAAGGCTGGACCTGGGTTAAGGGCGAATTTTCTGCCTGGCTACACACATATATATACCAATATCATTTGTGTGATAATATATATTATGGTAAACGAAGTATAGGTTAGGGGGCTTATTACCTTATTTGAACTTCTAATGTGCCCAAATACTTGGATACAACGTTTTACGCCTGAATATCAGCGCCATGTTTGATATGGGCACGGAAATCCAGTTGCTTGGTAATGCGCTGGTCGATTTCGACCAGAAAGTCCGTCTGTGCTTCGCAATATTCCCAGCCGAAATGATCCGCCGTGATTTTGACATTGGCATGGCGCTTGTATCCGGCTTCGATATTGATGATCGGATTGCGCGACGAATAATGCCCCAGCTCCAGCAGTGTGATCGGTGAAACCGTATGGGCGACAAAGTTATAGATCAGGATGTCCGCCTTGTCCTGGTAATAGAGTTCCCAGTTGATCTGTTCGCTTAACCCCGGATGTTTCGGGTCATGGACGGGCCAGGATGCATCCCATTCAAGCCGCCTGGGGTTCAGGATTTCAAGCTTGTCCGCGTAAGGTTTAGCCGATAATTCGGCAATGAGTTCGGTCTGCCAGTCGCGTGCCGTTCCGCTTTCGATGGAGCCGCCCAGGAAAATTGATATTTTTCCAGGGTTTAAGGCGATATATTTCGGCGCGGTGATAATCTTGAGGCTCATATAAAAAGTTCCAGACCATCATATCCAGGTCTTATGTTATCCGGGAGCCGGGCGCAGAGATCATGGTAATCCCCAGCCGAGGTCAGATGCGTCAGATAGGTCATTTCCGGCTTAAGTATTTCAACCCATTCTTTTATCTGAGATAATCCGGCATGGTTGTATGTGCCCTCATCCGTGGGAAACGTACCGACGATCCAAGTCTTTATACCCCGCAGTTTCTCCAGAGACTGGGGCGGCAATTCATTGACGTCGGTGGAATAAGCGAAATCGCCGATGCGGAAACCCTTTGTGGTCATCGGTCCATGAACTTGATCAAAGCTTTGGATCTCCAGTTCTCCAACTGAAAGCATGTCTGGCAATAGATTGCCATGCGCGATTGGCGGATATTCCGGCGTAGCCATGCGAAGGACATAATCGAAACGCTTCAGCAATTCATCCAAAGTTTCCTGTGCCGCATAAACTTCTACCGGAATCTTGCCCGCACGCACATAAAAAGCCCGCAAATCATCAATTCCAACCGTATGGTCGAAATGCATGTGGGTATAGAGCACCGCATCAAGGGTTGGCACAGTGCCGATGCGGTTGATCTGGGTGCGGAAATCCGGTCCGGTATCGATGACCACCCGCGTTTCGCCCTTTTCGACATAGATAGAGGGCCGGGTGCGGTTGTTCTTGGGGTTTGCCGGGTCGCATTTGCCCCAGACATTGCCGGCATAAGGAACCCCGCCCGATCCGCCGCTGCCCATGACAACGACACGCATCTTATTCTGCATGAAGTTTGCCTTCTATTTTATTGAATAAGTTGAAAAAATTATCCGTTGTCTGATCCATGACCTTTGCTTCGTCAAGGCCGTGAAGCCCGGCCAGGAAACGCCCGGTATGGCTGACAAAAGCAGGCTCGTTTCGCCTGCCGCGGTAAGGGATGGGAGCCAGAAACGGTGCATCAGTCTCGATCAACAGTTTTTCCAAGGGGATGGATTTGCAGATCTCATGTAACTCGACGGCCTTTGGAAAGGTCAGGATGCCGGAAAAAGACACATAAAACCCGATCTCCAGCGCGTAATCGGCCAAAGCTTTGGTCGAGCTAAAGCAATGCAGGACGCCGCGTAAGGGTTTGGTCCCGGCCCCCTCTTCTTTCAAGATGCCGATAATGTCATCATCGGCTTGCCGCGCATGAATGATGATGGGCAGACCGCTGTCAATCGCTGCGCGGATATGGGTGCGGAAAACCTGGTGCTGGACCTCGCGCGGGGCATAATCATAATGGTAATCCAGCCCGCATTCACCGATGGCTACGATTTTTGGATGGCTGGCGGCCATGGCGCAAAGCTGGTCCACGGTAATATCCCGTTCGCCATCTTCATTCGCCTGGTGCGGATGGACGCCGATGGTGCTCCAAACATTTGGGAATTGCTCGGCCAAAGCGGTATAGCGTTCAAGACGTTGGGTATGGGTGCTGATCGTCAGCATCACGCCGATGCGGTTCAGCCGCGCGCGCTCGACCAAGGCCTCTACGCCTTCTTCGGCAAAGTCCGGGAAATCCAGGTGGCAATGGCTGTCGGCCCAATAAGTATAGGTCATGCCGGAGCTTCAACGGCAACATGGCGGGGGAAGACACCCTGGGGCTGTTCAATCACCGCGCCCTGCTCCAGACCGATCTCGTTCGAGACATCGGCCAGATTGCGTTTGTCGGCGGCGACCATCAACTGGTCCAGCATGCGCCCGCAACTATCGGGCATATAAGGCTGGCAGAGGATTGCAACGCGGCGGACGGTTTCGCACAAGACGCCCAAAACCGTTTCCATCCGCACCGTATCGGTTTTCTTCAGCCCCCAGGGTGCCTGGGTGTCGACATAGGCATTGGCTTGGCGGATCACCATCCAGATGGCTTCGAGCATCAGATGAAATTCCTGGAGATCGATATGCTTGCGGCAGGTTTCCAGCAAGACGATTCCGCTGGCCTCCAGCAAGGCCTGGTCGTCAGCCGTCAGGTTGGTAATTTTCGGCAGCCGTGCCTCGTTATTTTTGAAGATGAACATCAGTACGCGCTGGGCCAGGTTGCCGAAATCATTCGCCAGTTCATTCTTGCGCCGCTGGATGCCGTCATGGCCGATATTGCCGTCCTGGCCGAAAGACAGGTCACGTAAAAGATAAAACCGCGTTTGGTCCAGGCCATACGTATCGATGAAATCTTCGGGCACCAGGAAATTGCCAAAGGATTTCGACATCTTGCGCCCGTCTGCCGCCATCAGCCAGCCATGGGAATAAACGCGTTTCGGCACGGGCAGATCGGCGGCCATCAGCATGGCGGGCCAGTAAACGCAGTGAAAACGCTGAATATCCTTGCCAACGATATGCAGGGTTTCTGGCCAGAAATTCTGCATCTCCGGCGTGGTATCGGGATAGCCCAAAGCGGAAAGATAATTGGTCAGGGCATCGAACCAGACATACATGACATGTTTTTCATCGCCCGGCACCGGCACGCCCCAGGAAAATGTCGTGCGGCTGATGGAAAAATCCTGCAAGCCACTTTTGATGAAACTCATAATCTCATTGAAACGCGATTTCGGGCCGATGGCTTCCGGGTGGGCGCTGAAATATTCGGCCAGGCGGTCCTGGAAGGCGGAAAGGCGAAAGAAATAGCTTTCCTCTTCCATCCACTCCACGGGTTTACCCGAAGCGATGGCAATTTTTTCGCCCTTGTCATTGGTGATGATTTCTTCGTCGGTGTAATAGGCTTCGTCCGATACGGCATACCAGCCGGAATATTTACTGAGGTAAATATCGCCGCGATCGGCCAGTTTCGCCCATAAGGCCTGGGCCGCCCGCTTGTGCCGCGCTTCGGTCGTGCGAATGAAATCATCGACCGACAGGTTCATAACCGGAATAAGGTCGCGAAATTTTTGCGAGATTTCGTCACAAAAAGCCTGGGGCTCAATGCCGCGGTCGCGCGCGGCCTGGAAGATTTTCAGCCCATGCTCATCCGTGCCGGTCAGGAATTTTACCTGATAACCATCCAGCCGCTTGAACCGCGCCATGATGTCACAGGCCAGGCTGCAATAGGCAGAACCCATATGGGGTTCGCCATTCACGTAATAGATCGGCGTGGTCACGTAAAAATATTTATCGGTCATTGCATGCGTCCTGATTTGGCTGGTGCTCAGGCTAACACGGCGCGGTTTTCCTTGTCCATGCTTAGCAGGCCAGCAATCTGGAGCAGGACCAGTTTACGGTCCAGATAAGCCCCCTCGCCCATCTGCCACAGCGCGCCGATCCTGTCATAGAGGGAAAGGATTTTGCCATCCGGCAAACCGGCCCAGCGTTCCAGGACGCGTTCCTCTTCCGGGATGGTAGCTGTGATCGTTTCCCCGGTGATCTTGGCTTTCAGGAACAAGGCCAGCTGGGCCAGCAATGTTTCAACCAGACGGTCGGCCAGCACATCGTCGCGGGACAATTCCTCGGCCCATTCCATGGCGGGCTTGCTGTCGCCTTCGTCGTTCCAGGCCAGGATGGCGCGGCAAAGCCCGCCGTAATTTTCCAATAGTTCCATCTCCAGATTCTGGATCGCCTGACCGACCGCGCCGCCGGAAAGATAGAAATATCCGGCGATCTTGTCGTCTTCGATGGCGGGCATCAGCCGGGTAATTGCCGCCGTGAAATCCTGCAGCGATAACGGGTCCAAGGACAAGGTCAGGCAGCGCGACCGGATGGTCGGCAGTAAGGCCCCAATCTGGGTCGTTAAAAGAAGAAAATGCGTCTTTGCCGGCGGCTCTTCCAGCAGTTTTAACAAGGCATTCTGGGTATTGTTGTTCATGCCGTCAGCCGGATTGATAAGGATAAAACGCGGGGCATCCTGTTGCGGGGCAAGGCGCAGGAAATTGGTCAGGCCATTTAGTGCATCCAGTGTGATATCACGCTTGAAACGCTGTTTCTTGTCGTCATAGACGGGCTGGATGATAAAGACATGCGGATGGGAACCGGCGGCGATCTGCTTGGTTACGATATGGCTTTCCGGAATTTCCAGATCATCCTGCCCCGGTTTGCCCGTGGGAAAAGCCAGCGCATATCGGATCAACTGGAACGCCAGCGTTTCCTTGCCGATCCCTTCAAGCCCGTTGAGAATAATGGCGTGGTGCAATTGTTGCGCGTCAAAGGATTTTTTTAGCCGGGACACAATGGCACTATGGCCGAAAAGATTCTGGTGCTGGCTGGGCGGCAGGACGCTCAAAGGGAGAACCGCTTTTCAATCGCCGCTTGTAATTGCGCCTGTACATGCTCGCAATCGGGAGCGGCGTCGATAATAATGAAACGCTGCGGTTCCTGTTTGGCCAACTCGTGATAACCGGCGCGCAGGTTTTCATGAAAGGAAAAATCGAAATTCTCGAAACGCTCTTCATTGCGGTTGCGGTGCTTCCCGGTCAAAGCACGGTCCAGACCGTCGCGCGGATCGATATCCAGAATGAAAGTCAAATCGGGCTTAAAATCACCCGCAATAAAGCGGTATAATTCCCGCGCCTTTTCCAATGGCAAATCGCGGCCGAAACATTGATAGGCATAGGTGGATTCGACGAAACGGTCAGACAATACCCAATGCCCCTGCTCCAGCGAAGGCCAGATCAGATGGACAAGGTGATCACGCCGCGCCGCCATCAATAGCAGGGCATCCGTTTCCGCATCCCACTGGTTATCGCGTTTCTGTACGATGAGGTCGCGGATCGCCTCGGCCCCCACGGTGCCGCCAGGTTCGCGCGTGGTGGTGACGTATTTACCCTTGTCTTCCAGCCAGGTTTTCAGCAGGCGGATCTGGGTCGTTTTGCCCGACCCTTCGCCGCCTTCAAAGGTAATGAAGGGTGCTTTATTACTCATCGCCGCCCGATACCATCAATTTCGCGCGTTCGACGATGCGCTGGAAGATGCCCAGTTTTTCGACGTTTTCACCGGCATATAATGTAACGACACGCTCGGGGAATTCGCCCATCTTGATTTTAAGCACGCCCATTTCCTGGCCCTTGGCAATCGGGGCGGCAATGGGTTCGTTGACAACGGCGGTCAGCTGCAATTTGTCTTTTTCATCAATCTTGTACAAAGCCTTGATGTCTTCATTGACGACCAGCGGCACGGATTCCTTGATGCCCATCCAGACTTTTGCTTTTTCAACTTCTTCGCCTGTTTTGAATAAATTCAGATACTGGAAATTGGTAAAGCCCCAGCTGAGCAGACGGGCCGATTCATCGGCGCGCTCCTGCATGCTGTTCAGGCCATTGACGACCAGGACCAGACGGCGGCCATTCTGGATCGCCGTCCCGATCAGGCCATAGCCCGCGCCTTCGGTATGGCCCGTTTTCAAACCATCGGCGCCGATATTGCGGTACAGCAGCGGGTTGCGGTTGCCCTGTTTGATGCCATTATAGGTAAAATCTTTCTGGGAATAATAATGGTAATATTCCGGGAAATCATTGATCAGGTGATAAGCCAGCAGCGCCAGATCATAGGCAGTGGAATAATGGTTGGGGTCGGGCCAGCCGCTGGCATTCATGAAATGCGAGTTTTTCATGCCGAAACTGGCGGCTTTTTTGTTCATGGCCTCGGCAAAGGCTTCTTCGCTGCCGGCGATGCCTTCGGATAAGACGACACAGGCATCATTGCCGGACTGGACGATCACGCCCTGGATCAGGTCACCGACTTTAATCTGCGAATTGAGGGGCACGAACATCTTCGAACCCTGGATGCGCCAGGCTTTTTCGCTGACCGGGAATGTTTGCTCCATCGTGATGCGGCCCGATTTCAGTGCATCGAATACCAGATAAGCGGTCAGCACCTTGCTCATCGACGAGGTTGGCATTTTCTCCTGGGAATTCTTTTCGAGCAGCACGGTTTTGGTGTCCATGTCGATCAAAATCGCCTGTTTGGCGATGGTTTCCATTGCTTGGGCGGGAACGGCAAAGACCAAAGCGAGGAGAAACAGGGAAAAAAGAAAACGCATGGGAAAAGCCTTTTGGCGCTGGAACGGAGTCAGGATGCCGCCATATTAGGCGGCATCCTGAACGGGATCAATCCACGATAATGCGGGCGGCCGGAAATCCTGTGGCGATCGTTTTTTTCAGCAAAATATCCGCCTGGGCCACGGTTGCGATGGGCCCTATCCGCACGCGGTTAAACGGCGCACCGTTTACCTGGGTCGGGGAAACCGTGACATTGCCAAGCGGTGCCAATCTGGGCTTAAGCGCATTGGCATTGGCCAGGCTGGCAAAAGAGCCGACCTGGATAAAAATGTTGGTGGGCGAAACCGGGTATTTGCGGAATAATTCCTTGTTTAGCTCCTCGACCTCGGTTTTGGTAACCGGGGGGACGGGCGAAAGTTCGGTCGTGGCCACTTTGGTGTTTTCGACCTTTACGATCGCTTTGTCTTCCGTTGCGACTTCAATGGTTTTATCCACTTCTTCAACCACTTTTACATCTTTTACAACGGTTTCGGGAATGGGGGCGATGCGAAAGGCCATGGCCATCTGCACATCGGGCGGAAAGCCCTTGCGCGCCGCATCGGCCAGGACGCGGCTTTCCTTGTCCAACACCTGGACGCGGACGCGGGCGGTGCCGGCGCCATCAAACCCCAGCACTGTGGCGGATTTATGCGAGACATCGATCAGGCGGCTTTTAGAAAACGGCCCGCGGTCATTGACGCGCAACACCGCCGAACGGCCATTGCCCAGATTGGTAACGCGGATCAGCGCCGGAAGCTGTAAAGTGGGATGGGCGGCGGAAAGGGAGTTCTTGCTAAAAACTTCGCCATTGGCGGTACGCTTGCCATGGAATTCATCGCCATACCACGAAGCGATCCCGGTTTCGTCGTAACTATAGCTTTCGGTCGGGACGTAATTCTTGCCGCTTTGGCTGTAAGGTTTGCCGACTTTGAAGCTGCCCTGGGATCGCGGCGTGGCTTGGGGCGGTGCAGGGTGCCACCATTCGGCTTGCGGTCTTTTATCGGCGCATCCGGTAACCAGGAAAGCCAACGTAAAAAGCAATAAAGAAAAGCGAAACATTATAAGACCTTGTATTATTGACGGTTTTCAAGATGATCCGAAAGACGACCCACGGCGGTGGCGAAATAGCCGGAATGATTCCAGCGCATCAGCACGTCGAAATTGGGATATAGCGCATAGCTCGGACCGTCTGTGCCATCAGGCTGGTACAGGCGGATATTCTGCCGGTTGCTGGCCGGAACCTGTTGATTGAACTGCACGCCGAGTTGCTCCCAAAAACGGATATCTCTGCCCGCTTTATCGCGCCCCAGAAGGTTTTTGTCAAATCCCGGCGGCAGATCGACCCGTTGCCCCCAGCCTTCGCCGCGCCGCCAGCCCTCATGGACCAGCAGATTGGCCATGCTGGCAAAAACATCGGGCAGCTCGCGCCACAAATCGACGCGGCGGTTGCCGTTGCCATCCAGGGCGAATTTGATATAATTGGAGGGCATAAACTGGCACTGGCCGATCGCCCCGGCCCAGGAACCGGTCATGGCGCGCGGGTCAATATTAAGACGCTGGGTCAGCACGATCGCGTTCAGCAATTCCTGTTCAAAAAACGCTCGCCGCCTGCCCTCATAGGCCAAAGTTGCCAGAGCCGAAATGGTTTCGGTATTGCCCATGAAACTGCCGAATTCCGATTCCTTGCCCCAAAGCGCCACGATTATACTGGGCGGCACGCCGTAAATTTGCTGGACGTGGGACAATAAAGCGCGATTTTCAGCCAGACGTTGCTTGCCTGTTTCGATGCGTTTAGGTGTCACGGTCTTTTCTACATATTCGGCCAGCGTCATATGCCCTTCGGGTTGTTTCTGGTCCAGGCGGATGACCATGTCATTGGGGGCAATATTATAAAGCGCGCGGTTCACCACTGCGGCGGGCACGCCCGTGGCGATGGCCCGCTGTTTGTAGCTGCTCAGCCAGGACTGGAAATCTTCGGCGTGCGCCACAGAGGTGAAACAGAGGATAAGCAGGACCAATAAAAAACGCATCTTTAGGCTTTTCCCGTCAATTTATAAATTAAAATTCCGATCAGTTCATAGGCCAGATTATCCAGCTTGAACAAATTCTGCGCCGCGCAAAAGCAAAGCAGGTCCGGATACTGCCGCGTCGTATAATCGACCGGATAAGGCAGCACGGGCCAGCCCCGTTTTTCAAACACGGCAACCGCACGTCGCATATGGGCGGCAGAAGTCACCAGCAACCATTTTTCATTAGCCTTTGGCTGCAGCATTTCTTTTGAATAGGCGGCATTTTCAAAGGTATTGCGCGATTTGCGTTCATAAATAGCATTCCCGATACCCCATTCGCGCAACAGTTTTTCCGCATAATCGGCTTCGTTTAATTCCGGATGCCGGACATCGCCGGGGCCTCCGGTGAAAACAATTATGGCCTGTGGAAATTTCCGATGCAATTCCGGCAGGACGGTCATGCGCTCTGCTGCAGCACGAATGGAAACGCCGTCGGATTCATGGGATTGCATTATATCAATCGCGCCGCCCAAGACCAAAATGCCATCGATATTCGATGCATCTGCCTTCTCTAGGCGATGTTCCAATGGGTATAAAAGCCAGTCGCCGACTGGAAGGATAACGATAAACAGAAAGATGGCGCCCAATAAACCCACTGCGTAACGCCAGGCTTTTTGTTTCTGTTTAAACGCCTGTACTGATAATGCAATGGCACCAGCCAGCAACAATAATGTCGAAGGCGAAGCCAGTGCCCATGATATTTTGGAGAGGAAAAAGAACATGGAAGGAGTATAGGTTTCTTTCCCGGCTGTTCCTATAGGAAAAAATTACTTGCTGAAATCCTTCAGGAATTTTTGGAATAACTCCACTTCCCCCACCTGTCCTTTAAGCGTCGCCAGATCGGCCAAGGCGCTCCCGCGCGAGGGTTTGGTGATGAGGTTAAAAGCCTGGGCCTTGTCCGTCGTCGCCATGAAAGTGCCATATTGCGCGGCCAGCAACTCGACGCCTTTGGTATTGCCGTCCAGCGTCAGGGCGATGGCCATTTTCAGGATCAGCCCGGGCATTGGTCCCTTGCTGTCCGTCTTGCCGTCATCGCGGTATTTCACGGTTAGATTCTGCATGGCATCGATCGCATCGGACCAGCGGTTCTGGCGCCAGTTAATATCGGCTTTCAGGCTTAAGGCTTCGGCCGATTGATCGGTGTTTAACAGAGCCAAAGCTTCGTCTACCTGGTTCTTGTCAGCCAAGGCGCGGGCACGCAGCAATAAACGCTGGCCGCTTAATTTTTCAGGAAGGGAATCATTTTGCGTACTGTCATCCAAGGCCTTCAAAGCCCCGGCCGGGTTGTTGTTTAGCAAACGCCAGCTAGCAAGTTTTGCGCCCGTTGCCGCTGCTTGTTCGCCGGTTTTGTTCTGCTGCAATTGTTTGTCCATTAATACATCCGCCTGGTCCAGCAAATCGACCGAAGCCAGGCGCGTGGCCAGGCGCGACTGGGCAATATCGCCCTGCTCGCCCGGCGGGGTCAGTTCGCGGAAACGCTCGAACAAGGAAACGGATTTTATGGCGGGCAATTTATCGGCCTTGCCATCGACAAAAAGCTGTTTGAAGACATTCTGCATATTCTGGGTAATGGCGTCGGTGTCGCCGTCGTTTTTTGACAATCCCGCCGCCTGGCGCCAGATATCCAGCCCTTCCAGATATTGCCCGTTATCGATGTAATATTGGCCGAGTGCACGCAGCACATCGATCTCCAGCCTGTCTCCCCGCCACGAGAAACGCAGTTGCTCCAAGGTTTCGATGGCTTGCGGCAGCTTGATTTGTTTATCGGCCACTTGTTGCGCGGTCAAAGCCAGCACGGCCTTGGTGCGGTAAAGCGGATCGGTGCCATTCGCCAAAGCCTCAAGCAATTCGGCGCTTGTTTCTTTGTCCTTTGCAATCCCGGCCATGCGCGCGCGGATATAGGAAAGCTCGGCTTTCTCCGATGGGGAAAGCATTTTTTCATCGCTGATTTTTTTAAGCTCGTTGCCGACGGCGGCAATATCCCCGGCATCGGTCAAGGCTTCGGCTTTTGCCAGGATCAGGCGAGGCTGCAGCATAGGCGGAAACGCGCTTTCAGCCGAACCGGTTTCGGCAAAGGAATTGCGTGCTTCGGGCCAGTTATTATTGCGCGCCTGGGCCGAGCCCAGCCATAATTTTGCGGCCGGATAAGACTGCAGTTCGTCGCTTTTTAGATCCGCTTCAGCCGTTGCGGTATCCCCGGTCAAAGCAGCGCTGATCCCGCGCAAAGCCCGATATTCGCGGCTGGTTTCAATGGCGGGCGACAGGTCTTTGGCGATGCGCAGCAAACCATTGGCTTCCTGGCCAAAGCCGTGCTGCATATTCAGCCGGGCCAGATCCATTAGGATGGCCGCTTTTTTGCTGTCGGATTTTTGTTCCACAAGTGCCGCTTCAAGCTCCTGGCGCTGGGCGTTGAATTCGATTGCTTTCAGCTTTGGCACATCCAGGCGGAAGACCGGGTTATATTCTGCCTGTTTCAAACTTTTGGCGCGGTCGGCTTCTGAGGAAAGCGGGATCTTTTTCCCTTGCGCCTGCAGCATGACCATGTCCTTTAGAATACCCAGATTCAAGGCATCGTCTTTAATGATAAGGGCTGCACCTATTAGGCTGGGCAGGATGTTATAGCCGGGCGTTTCATGCCGCGCCAAAATCCGGCCTTCGGGCGTGCGCATCGGCACGACCCAGATTTTATCGCCCAGCACCGGATCGGTAAAAGGCAGCACTGTGGGATTTTCACCGGCATAAATGGAAATGCTTTTGGCATCATCGGCGATATTAACCGGCACGTTATCGGGCAGATAGGGTTTATCCCCGGGGTTCAGGGCAATCCGCCATTCCGATTTCTGGTGGCGGATGGAATACACCGTGCCGTTGGGCGGTGTATCAAAAATAAACGCAGTGGCCTTTGACGATTCCATCCGCTGCATCGATTGCGCCAAAGCCTCGTTCCCCTCGCCCTGGAATTTCGGGGCAAAGCCGGGCAGGTTTTTATCCACAACAAGCCAGAGTTTCCCTGCACGGTTAAAAGCGGCCAGCTTGGTAAATGTCCCTGGGTCAAGCAGGATCATCATGCCGGCCGTCGGTACCGCGGGTTCTGCAACGGGTGGTGCGGTTTCTTTTTGTTCCTGCAATTCGCTTTCAGGCGGTTTAGCCTCCAATTGCTGGGCCAGTGTTTGCAAAGGCGCTGTATTTTTATCATGCACAAGCGGGTGCGAAGCGGGTTTTTCCGGTTCCGGTGCGGGCGGTTTTTCAACGGGCG
>JAQGJA010000042.1 GCA_028290805.1 Alphaproteobacteria bacterium | reverse complement strand
GCCTGGCGAGTTTTTGCCGCCTTCGCTGCGGGCTTCCGGTGTCAGGTTTTGTCCACGTTTTTGATTGTTAGGCATTTTGGAATCTCCAATGATTTGTTTTAATATCGCCTGAAAGAAATAAAAAGCGGTCGCAAGGCTTTGCATCTCTTTACTGCGGTATCTTGCCGAACCGTTCGGCAATGAGTTGACCTTAGGCATTCCGGGATAAATTTTCGCGTCAGGATTCAGGAGGGCTTATAAAATTCCCCTCAATAATTTCTGTCATATTATTACCTGTTTTTTCAGCTACTTAACAAGCGGAGTGGTCGGCTCTTTTTCGCTTATTTCTCCTGTTTAAAATAACGAGTTCAAATTCAGCGGCTTGCTATCATTCAAACGGAAGATTATTATTTTTCTGCCTCGTATATATTTTCGGAAAGAAGCCAATGTTATTTTCCCTGCAAAGCCGCAAGCATTTTTCCCAGCTTTTGGAAAACGAGATTCTGGCGCTGGCAATTTCTGCCGAAGAAGACGATGCGCGGATCTATGCCGGTTACGCCGACCGCACGCGCAAGGAGTACCCCGCCACTGCGGCCATGTTCGATGCCATGGAAGCAGACGAGGATAATCACCGCCGCGCCCTGATCGCTGATTACCAGCGCCGTTTCGGCAATGTCATCCCCCTGGTCCGGCGCGAGCATGTGGCGGGGTATATTTCCCGCCGTCCGGTTTGGCTGGTGGAAAACCTTGGCATCGAGCGCATCCGCCAGGAAGCCGCGAATATGGAGTCGGATGCCTATCATTTTTACCTGCGCGCCGCCCAACAAACCGGTGATGCCGATACACGGCGTCTTTTGGGCGATCTTGCGGCCCAGGAACACGGGCATATGACCCAGGCTTCGGCCGCCGAAAACACCCATGTCCACACTGAAGCCAAGGATAAAGAGGACCAGCAGGCGCATCGCCAGTTTATCCTGACCTGGGTCCAGCCGGGCCTGGCAGGATTGATGGACGGGTCCGTTTCCACCCTGGCCCCGATTTTCGCCACCGCCTTTGCCACGCATAATCCCTGGACAACGTTCCTGGTTGGGCTGGCGGCATCGGTAGGTGCGGGGATTTCGATGGGCTTTACCGAAGCCGTGCATGATGACGGCGTGATTTCAGGCCGGGGCTCGCCCTTGAAACGCGGGCTGGCTTGCGGGGTGATGACGGCATTGGGCGGGCTGGGCCATGCCTTGCCTTATCTGATCCCGCATTTCTGGACGGCGACGATCATCGCTTTTGTCGTGGTTTTCATCGAATTGCTGGCCATCGTCTGGATCCAGAACCGTTATATGGAGACGCCGCTGGTGCGCGCTTTTTTCCAGATCGCATTGGGCGGGGCTTTAGTGCTGATTGCGGGGATTTTAATCGGCGGGCAATATTAGTCACGGGTTTTCAGCACAGTGATTTCGCTATTGCGTTCCATGATGATCTTTATCGACCATTGGGGCTGGGTCACATTCGGCGAATGCGGCCACAATAACCACCATGCCTTTCCGGGCTCGGCCCGGTTAGGCGTGCATGCGCACCAGAGCGATCCGGGCTGGTGGATGATTTCCACTCTTAAAAAACCGGGCCTGGCCTGGAACGTCAATCAGCCCGAGGACCTGCCCTTGCGACCGGAGCTGATTACACTGAAGCCTCAGGCCTGAGCTCAGGCTTGGGAGGCAGCTTTTCCGGTATTTTCCGCCTGCAGCATGATGAGCAGAGAGATCATTCCCAGCACCAGAAATCCGCAGATAAGCGGCAAAAGCGTGCCGTTATACATCTGGCCGATCACCGCGCCCAACAGGGTCGAAACGACAGAGGAAAAAGAACCGGTAATGGCCGAGGCGATTCCCGCAATATGCCCCATCGGCCCCAACGCCAGCGCATTGAAATTCCCAAGCATCAAACCGAAACAGAAAAACAGGATGGCGGCATAGGCGACGAACATCCAGAGGCTGATACCGGTCGTAAAATGCAGGGCGATGAAAAGGGCCGAGGCTCCGATAATGGCAAAATGCGAACGGAGGCAGATATAGCGCATGCCCAGCCTTTCCACGAAACGCGCATTCAACAGCGATGATGCGCCCAGCACCAAAGCCAGCACGCCGAAATAAACCGTATAGAGTTTACCGGTGCCGTACTGGACCTGGAAAATCTGTTGCGAGGAATTCAGGTAACCGATAAAGCTGCCAAAACAAATGCCCATGCAAATTGTATAGCTGCGCGTGATGCGGTTGCCGACGACTTCTTTTACGCCATGCAGGACATTGGCCGCGGTAAAGGGAATGCGCTGGGACACCGGCAGGGTTTCCTCCAGCCGGAAATGCAGCCAAAGCCCAACGGCAAGGGAATAGGCGATATAAAACAGGAAAATCGTGCGCCACGACGCATACAACAAAATTCCCTGGCCCAAAGACGGGGCAATGGCCGGTACCATGATAAAGATCATCATGATGATCGACATCACACGCGCCATGTGGCGGCCGCTATATTTGTCGCGCACGACCGAAATGGCCGAGACATAGGGCCCCGAAACGCCCAGCCCCTGGATGATGCGTCCCGCCAGCATCATTTCCAGCGTCTGGGAAAAATAACAGACCACGCTGCCTACCAAATAAAGAAGAATGCCGAAATACAGGATTTTCTTGCGCCCGAACGCATCGGAAAGCGGGCCGCAGATCAATTGCCCTACGGCCATACCGATAAAAATCCCGGTGATCAGATGCTGGGCATGGTTGGGATTGGCCAGATGCAGATCGCGCGCCACCGTGCCCAGTGCAGGTAAAAACGCATCGATCGAAATCGCTACGATCGAAATCAGCAGTGCCATGAGAATGGTGAATTCCCGCATGCTGGCCTGAGGGCGTTGGGTCAGAATTTCCGTCATAGGGGATTATCTTTCGAATTAAAACTATGCCAGCCAGGCATAAAGATCAGTAACCGGCTGAGGCGATGTCTCGGTATAGACCTCCCAGTTCAGCCCGGCAAGCTCCAGCCCCTGGGACTTGCAGGCGCTGAACAAATCCTGCCAGGCCTGAGGCAGTTCCTCATAAGGCCCCTCAAGGCGCAGATGCGCCGCCGATCCCTGTGGCAGGGAAAAGAGGCTTATAGCCTCTTCCCCTGGCTCAAAGCCGTCCGGGACAAAAACGCCGGGCGCATAATCCATCGTCCCCGATTCAGGCGGGCGGAACAGGGTCAGCCATGGACCGGAAGAATCGGGTTTCGCTGCTGCCAATGCTTTATTCAGTACATCGCGCGATGTGCGCTGGGCCATGGGTATTTCTGCAAAGGTCACGCAGTTGCGGATGATAGCGGCCAATGCGGGCCTGATAGGAACGATCTGCATCTTGCTTATCATGATGTGCTGCCTGTGCAGCTTACCAGTGCAAAGGCGATGCCCTGAGGGTCAAGGCAATTGACGATCCAGCTGCCGCCCGGAACCTGGTGCGGCCCGTGCAGGACCTGTCCGCCTTTATCCTTAACGCGTTTTGCCGCTGCATTGATATCGTCCACGTTGAAATAATACAGCCAGAAAGGTGGCCGGGTTTTATCCATGCCGTTCATCATCCCGCCCGTTGGAATGCTGTCTGCAGCAAAAACCTGATAGGTGCCCATGGGACCCATATCGACAGAGTCGGCCTTGGTCCAGCCGAACATCGCCGAATAAAATTCAAAGGCTTTTTCCCAGTCGCTGGTATGCAATTCGCGCCATCCGGCCAGGCCCGGTGTTTGGGGCGAAGGCACGGGCTGGTCGCAATCTTCTTGAACCAGCGGTTTGAACAACATAAAAGCGGCGCCCTGGGGATCAGCAACAACGGCAAAGCGGACAATCTGGATGTCTTCGGCGGCGCGCAGGATTTTGCCGCCCAGTTCCCGGACGCGGGCTGCGGCGGCATCGACATCCTCGACATGGATATAACCGATCCAGCCGGGTTTTGCGCCTGATTTTTGGGCTTCCTCGCACAGGATTTTCATCCCGGCCACGCCGGTTTCACCGGCCGTCAGCACGGTATATTTGATCTTTTCATTGCCAGCCTCCTTCGTACCCCAGCCAATAACGTCGCTGTAAAAGGAAGCGGACGATTCGTCGTCCGGGGTCAGCAATTCGTACCAGGCAAATTTACCAATATAGGGCATAGGGTTAGACATGATTTTTCTCCATTGTTAAATCGCCATAGGTTGAATCCAGGGGCTTGACTATTTATGTTGATATCAACATATTTAAAGCATGTCAACACACAACCCCGTTCCTTATGAAACGACGCTGCTGGTGCGCGACAGCTGTTTGTGCCTGGCGGTCCAGCGCGCAGCGCGCGGTTTGGCGCGGCGTTTTGACGAGGCTTTGCGCCCGCTGGACCTGACGAATGGCCAGTTTTCACTGTTGATGTCTTTGAACCGGCCAAAGCCGCCGGGGCTGGGTTCGGTTGCAGCATTGCTTGCCATGGACCGTACGACCTTGACCGCCGCGCTCAAGCCTTTGGAGCGGCGCAAGCTGGTTTCCATCATGGTCGATCCAAAAGACAAGCGCGGGCGGTTGATGACGCTGACGCCGGAAGGCCTTGCGGTTCTGGCGCGCGCCGTGCCGATCTGGAAAAGCACGCATGAGGCGATCAATAAGGATATGCAGGACGGCGCGTTAGCCTCCCTCCTCAAAAATCTCGGCATGCTCGCCTGATCCCGTATTCCTAATTTATGGAGGCGGATTTATTTTTCCTTCCTGCATTCAACAGGAGTCTCAATGAACAAGCCGTTACAAAACCAGGTTGCTATCGTCACCGGCGGTTCGTCGGGCATAGGCTATGCCATTGCCCGCGATCTGGGGATGAAAGGTGCGGCAGTTTTAATCGATTACCGCAGCGAGCCGGAACCGGCCGAAGCTCTGGCCCGGGAAATTATTGCAGCGGGCGGGAAAGCCGTCGCCTTTCGCGCCGATGTTTCCGTGCCTGAAGATATTACCGCCCTGGTCGAAAAAGCCGTTGCCGAATTCGGGCGGCTGGATATTATGGTCGCCAATGCGGGGTTGCAAAATGACGCGCCCGCCTTGGAAATGACGGTCGAGCAATGGGATCACGCCATGAATGTCGACCTGCGCGGCCAGTTTTTATGCGCCCAGGCGGCGGCACGACAATTTGTGAAACAAGGCGTAAATGCCGATATTTCCCGAGCTTCGGGCAAGATCGTGTCGATGCTGTCGGTGCATGATGTCATCCCATGGATGGGGCATGTGAATTACGCCGCTGCAAAAGGCGGGGCGAAAATGATGATGCTTACTCTGGCCCAGGAATTTGCGGCGCATAAGATCCGCGTAGTCGGTGTATCCCCAGGGGCGATCAGGACGGATATCAACAAAAATGTATGGGATAATCCCCAATCTTATAAAGACCTGCTGAAACTTATCCCCTATCAGCGCATCGGCGAGCCCGAGGATGTGGCGAAACTTGTTTCCTGGCTCGTTTCCGACGAGGCCGATTATATCACGGGGACCACCATCTATGTCGATGGCGGAATGACGTTGTATCCGGGCTTCATGGGCAATGGCTGAGGCCAACAAAAAACCCGGAAAAGTGATTTCCCGGGTTTCTAATTTTCAACAAAAGCGCGGATTAGGCGGCTTTGCTTAAATTGGCGGCGCAATCTTTGCCACGATCGGCGACGACATCATAATTGATGGTTTCGCCTTCGTTCAGACCGCGCAGGCCGGCGGCGTTAACAGCGGAAATATGTACGAATACATCATTGCCGCCATTGCTTGGCTGGATAAAGCCAAAGCCTTTTTCCGCATTAAACCATTTTACTGTACCTTGAGCCATGATAGCCCTCCTTTGAAAAGCGCACTTAACGTGCATGAAATCCGCACAAACATTGTACGAACTACGTCCGAAAAAGTAACGATGTCTTGGAGATAGCTGATGTAGCAAGAAAACAAGTCAAAACTTAAATATCCGAATAGCCGCTGAACACTAGCAGAAAGGCCGGTATTGTCAAGGCATTTCGAAAAGCCCCTGTAAAGGCTTTACTTTACCCGCCGATAACGCAAATCTGACAAGCGGAACAATGGAGAATTATCATGTGGATGGCGACATTCTGGGGGCTGGTATCAGGCTCGGCCCTGATCCTGGGGGCGCTTATCGCCTATTTTGCGACTGTGCCCAAAAAGCTGATTGCCGCCATCATGGCTTTCGGCAGTGGCGTTCTGATCAGCGCCCTGGCCTTCGAGCTGATGGATGAAGCCTATAAACAGGGCGGGTTTGCCGCAACGGCGGGCGGGTTCGTCACAGGCGGCCTTATATATACAGTGGCCAATTATTTCCTGAATAAAAAAGGCGCCCAGCACCGCAAGCGTTCCGGCGCCCAGCAGGCAAGCGAGAAAGACAGTCCGGGCAGCGGCCTTGCCATCGCCATGGGCGCCTTGATCGACGGCATTCCGGAATCGATTGCCATCGGGCTCAGCGTCCTGCATGGCGGCACGGTCAGCCTGGCTGCCGTCATCGCCATTTTCCTGTCCAATATTCCCGAAGCGCTTTCCAGCACGGCCGGCATGAAAAAAGCCGGACGCCCGGCCTGGTATATTTTCGGCATCTGGACGGGCATTACGATTTTATCAGGCATCGCAGCCTTTACAGGGTTTGTCGTGTTCCAGGATTTCCCGCCCCAGATCGTTGCCGCCTCCATCGCCGTGGCCGCAGGCGGCATCCTGGCCATGCTGAGCAGCACCATGATCCCCGAGGCCTATGAAGAAGCCCATGATTTCGTCGGCATCATCACCGTGCTGGGTTTTTTGGCGGCGTTCATGCTGAGCAAATTGGGCTGATCAGACGTGCTGCCCCGCGCACCAGCCCGAGGACCAGGCCCACTGGAAATTATAGCCGCCAAGATGCCCGGTGACATCGACGACTTCGCCGATGAAATAAAGATTGGGGATCTTATGCGCGGCGAATGTTTCGGGGGATAATTCCGCCGTATCGACGCCGCCCAAGGTAACTTCTGCGGTGCGATAGCCTTCGCTGCCGGCGGGTTTGACGCGCCAGGAGGTGATACGCCTTGTGAAATCTTCCAGCGTTTTATTGCCCAGTTCGGCCATTTTATAAAACACGCCGACATCATCGACGATGCGCTGGGCCAGGCGTTTGGGCAGCAATTCGGCCAGGACGTTATGCGGCTGGGACCGCGACTGGCGGTCGCGCTGTTGTTTCAGCCAGGCGAAAACATCCAGGTCGGGAACAAGGTTGACGCTGATTTCTTCGCCCGTTTTCCAATAGGATGAAATTTGCAGAATGGCCGGGCCGCTGATGCCGCGATGGGTGAATAATAACGCCTCGTCAAAGATTTTGCCGTCCTGGCTTTGCACGGCCACGGGATCCACGGCCAGCCCGCTTAATTCGCCGGTATAGGCCAGCATATCCGGCGCAAAGGTCAAGGGCACAAGGCCGGGGCGCGTGTCGATAAGATTTAATCCGAATTGTTGCGCGATGTCGTAACCGAAAGACGTCGCGCCGATTTTGGGAATGGACAAGCCGCCGCTGGCGATGACCAGCGAGGCTGCGTTGATTTCCCCGTGACTAGTCATGGCGATAAACCGTCCATCATGCGCCTGGGTAATTCCGTCAATCGTCGTGCCTATCTTTATTTCCACTCCATAATCGGCACATTCATCCAGCAGCATGTCGATGATATCGCGTGCGGAATGGTCGCAGAATAACTGGCCCAGGGTTTTTTCATGGTAGGGGATTTTGTGCCGTTCCACCATTTTGATAAAATCATGCTGGGTATAACGCCGTAACGCCGTAACGCAGAATTGCGGATCATTCGATAAAAATCGGTCCGGCGCGCAATGTATATTGGTGAAATTACAGCGCCCGCCGCCCGAGATGCGAATCTTTTCGGCAATTTTGGTGGAATGATCGACGATCATCACCCGGCGTCCCCGTTTGCCCGCTTCGATGGCGCACATCAATCCTGCCGCGCCGGCGCCGATAATGAGAACATCTGGGGACATGGGGAATATTGCCTGAAAGGGGAAAGAAGACAGTCATACCGCATCGGGGGAGAGGATTCAATTCGGAAGGATTTCAGCATCTCTTCTCCGGCAACCCCGGCCTGCGCCGGGGAAGCGGAAATGTATGAATTAGAAATAACGGAAAGATTGAATTTCCCTTTGATCTATGCTTTTTATACCGGATGCTTTCTGAAACCAATGTAATGGAAAAACCTGGGCCTATTGGCTGGCGCGAAGGATTGTCCGGTCCTTCCGGCCCGGATTATTACGTGGTGCATTATAATTTCGTCCTGGATTACGCCGAATGTTTTTATTGCCACCTCCTCTCTGCCTGCGAACGCGAATATATCGAAAAAATCCGCGATTTATCACCTGAAGCACTTAAATTGTATATCCGCCTGGTCAACCGCAAGGGCCCGGCGTTTCGCGTGGGCAAGTTACATTATCTGGAAACTGAAACACGCGATGCGGCGATTGCAGAATTGTCCAAGGCGGGTTTTATCGAAACGATGAACGGTCAAAGCGATTGCCTTGATTTGTTTACCGCCGCCGAGCTGCAAAAATGGGCCGCTGCGTTTTCCGCGCCCCGGAATTTGCACAAGGCCGATCTTTGCGACTGGCTGCGGGCGGCCCCGGGTTATGCGGGGTTTCTTGCAGCGCTTCATGCGGCGGAACCGGTGATCCTGTTGAAACCCAGCTGCTGGGACTTTTTGAAGTTTTTATATTTTGGGCGGCTGACCGATAATCTGAGCGATTTTGTCGTGCATGAATTGGGTTACATCAATCCCGAACAGGTCGATTTGTCGCAAATCCAGGCGCGGTTTGAGGGTTATGAGCAGGCAAAAGAATGTTTTGCGCTGCATCTTTTATATGAAGAATTGCGCGGCCTGGAAGCGGATGCGCTTTTGGAATGGCTGGGAAAAAACGACCTGCCGCGCCCCGGTTTCTGCAGCGAAACGCAATATATCTATGACCGGATGATTGCAAAAGCCGGCCGTATGCTCGAGCGCGCCGGTAATCTGGACCAGGCAATCGCCACCTATCGGAAAAGCCCCGGTTTTTCCCCTTGCGAGCGGCTGATCCGCATCCTGCTGAAGCAAAAAAATCACGATGAAGCGCGCGCCGTTTATGATGCCCTGGACCTTGCCCTTTACAATGAAGAAGAACGCTATGTCCTGGAAGAATTACGGCGGAAATTATCGAAGTCAAAAATAACGCGCGCCTATGGATTGCTAAAGGAATATCCGGAAACCGACTTGTCCTGGCACGAGAATGAGACCGTGGAACAAGCGGCGTTGCGGCATTACGAAATGCAAGGCTGGCAAGGAGTGCACAGCGAGAACTGGCTGTGGAATGCTTTGTTCGGCCTGGGCTTCTGGGACATTATTTACGATGCGCAGCACGGCGCTTTTCACAACCATTTGCAATTTGCGCCGTCCAATCTTTTTACGCGCGGGTTCTTTACGGCGCGCAAGGAGGCGATCGAACGCCGCCTGGAAATCCTGCACGACGCCGATCAGGCCTGTTCTTTTATCACGGCGGTTTATGAAGCGAAAAAGGGAAAAACCAATCCTTTCCTGGGCTGGCATCCCGAAACGCTGGATTATATCACGATCATGCTGGCCCGCATTCCGCCATTGGCTTTGTCCTGCGTGCTCAGGCAAATGACCGACGACCCGGGTTCCTGGAGCCATGGTTTCCCGGATTTGTTTTTGTGGAAAGAAGATGCCTATCTTTTCGCCGAGGTAAAATCCGCCACCGACCGGCTGCAGCCCCAGCAATTCAACTGGCTCACCTTATTCAGGCAGACCGGCATTGCCTGTGCCATTTTGCGGGTAGCGAAACGGGACGCTTTAGGCCGGGCCTATTAAAAATCGTCCAGGCTCGATCCTTATTGCAAATTTAGCCCTGATCTTTGAGCCTCACCGAATCATAATAAAAGATGCAGGTTCAAATGCCCGATAAACCCGTCCTGACTAAAGAAGAACGCAGCGCCAGGCGTGCCGCGCGGCGCGAGAATCAGCGCCGCCTCAATCTGGGCCGGGCTGAAAAAATGCGCAAAGCAAGATTGGAATTCGTGCAGGAGGAGAAACCTGTAAAATCCGCAAAAGCGGAGAAGCTGCAATATTATATCGGCTGTTCGGGCTGGTATTACTGGCACTGGGCGGGGCAGTTTTACCCGGCGGAATTGCCCAGAAAAGATTGGTTCAGCCACTACAGCAGCAATTTCGACACGGTCGAACTGAATGCGCCGTTTTATTCCTGGCCTACGATTGCCACGGTAAAAACCTGGCTGAAACAGGCCGGGGAACGCAAATTCATTTATACGGTCAAAGTCAGCGAATTGATCACCCATATCCGAAAATTCCAGGACACAAAAGAACTGGTCCAGGATTTCAGTCATATCGCGGATATGCTGGGGCCACGCATGGGCTGTTTTTTATTCCAGCTGCCGCCCAGCGTGCATTATTCGCCCGAGCTGTTGCAGGATATTTTAAGCCAATTGGATCACACACGGCGCAATGTGGTGGAATTTCGCCATGCCAGCTGGTGGAACGAAGAGGTCTATGCCGCGTTTCGCGAAAAGGGCACGATTTTCTGTGCCTGCAGCGGGCCGCGTCTGCCCGATGATCTTGTAAAAACCGCCGACGATATCTATGTGCGTTTTCATGGCACCTCGCAATGGTACCGCCATGAATACAGCCAGGAAGAACTGGCCGTCTGGGTCCGGCGCATCAAGGAAAGCGGCGCAAAAAATGTCTGGGCCTATTTCAACAATGATATCGGCGGCCATGCGATTCACAACGCCAAGGAATTGCTGAAACAATTACAGCAATGGGATAGAAAAGTCGCCAAGGCGAGTAAGGATTTATGATTTCCCGGCCATGGCCGAAAAGGTTTTTGCCAGGCCCATTACCACGCGGGACAAGCGGTCAAAATCGATCTTGTCGATTGTGTCTTCCTCTTCGTGGTAAAATGGATAGCGATACGGCGCGGTATCGGTGATCATCAAGCCGCGGTAACCATGCTGCCAAAACGACCAGTGATCGGACCAGCCGACACCGGGAATAGTGCTGGAAATCGCCGCGCCTTCGGAGGGGAATTTGGTATTCTGGCGGAACAAGCCGATGGTTTTACGTACCAGATCGGTTGACTTACCGTCGCCGACAAAGCCGATGAAATTCCCGGTATCGGGATAAAAGCGGTTCAGGGGAAACGGGTAGTGCTGGCTTTGCGGCTGGTCGGAATAATAGCCCATGGTTTCCAGCGAAAAGGCGCCGATAATGTTTTCGTTTTTCTCGCGGGCGCGTTTGGCGTACACCAGGCTGCCCATATCCGAAGTCTGGAAATAAGGCGGCTCTTCATTCACAAAAGCGACAAAGCGGATGGTTCGTTCGGGCTTTGTATCTTTCAACAACCCGGCCAAAGACAGCATCGCCGCCACTCCTGACCCATTATCATTGGCGGCGACCGTATCGGCGCTGTCATAATGCGCGCCGATGACCATGATCTCCTGTTGCAACTTCTGGCCCGTAATTTCCGCTTCGATATTGCGGACGGTAACGCCTGAAACGCTATAGTCCTGGAATTTTACCTCATAGCCCAGATCACGAAAACGGCGCGCGATATATTCTGCGGATTTCTGCAGGTTCTGGTAATGGGAGATATTACGCTTGCCGATCGCCACGGTCAGTTCGGCGATGTCATCCTGCAGGCGCTTTTTGATCTGTTCTTCCTGGGCCGTCAATGGTTCGAGCGCGCCGGCGTAACTTTGCCCCGGCATTTCTAGGTTGAAAATCAGCCCGCCGCCAAAAACGAAATTAAAAAAGCCGAAAAAATACAAGAGTGCGATCAGCGCTGCATAAAACGTCAACGGATGCCGCGCAACGGCTTTGGCTTTGTCCAGAACCCGTGAATTGCCGTTTTTTATTGCCACCTTGTCTTCTCCTGCATTGCAACTTTCAAGTCATTTGCACCAGCATATAGACCGCCATCAAACCCATGCCGATATTTTCGGTCAGGCTGACCGTGCTTAGCGGCACGTTCAACACTGTGCCCAGGCAGGCGCATTTGAATTTATAGCCGCGTTTCATGCTGATGAACACGCCCGCCGCGCTGATCGCCATGACCAGTACTGTCGCGATGGCGGCGAAATACAGGAATTGCCCGCTGAGATATAAAGCGCCCAGCACCAGTTCGATAAAGGGATAGGCATAGGCGTAGGGTTGGAATTTTTTCGCAGCGATGTCGTACATGCGGAATCCCTGTGCAAAGCCCCGCAGGTCAAAGAATTTGAACATGGCCAGCAAAAGGAAGAACATGCCCATGATGCGGTTCATAAAGGACATGGCCTCAAACGCCCCGGTTCCCGCCTGGATGGATGCAGCGGCCAGCAAAGCGATACCGATCACGGCAAGCAAGGGGCGATAGCTAGATTTTTCTTCAGTATGGTCCATTTTCCGGCTCCTGTTTAAACGTTATATTTGCGGTACAATTCTTTCAGTTCCGCCATTTTGTTTTTCTTTTCTTCCGGGTTGCCCGCATTGAAAGCGTCGGCCACGCAGGAATCAAGATGGCCGCCCAGGATGCTGGTTTCCACCGCAGCTACCGCAGAACGAATGGCGCGCAATTGGATCAGGATATCAGGGCAATAACGGCGGTCAGATACCATTTTCTTGACGCCTTCGACCTGGCCCGCAATGCGGTTGAGGCGGTTCATCTCTTTGCTGTAATCGGGGTGCGCCATTGTTTCGGTGCAGCAATCATCTTCCATTGGCTTACTCCAGCAAATACGGCGCGATAAAGGCAAAGAAAAATCCTGTCGCGTAAATGGCAACGGAACCCAGATAAACCACCCAACCTATCTTGCGCAATTGCATGCAGGTTTTGGCCTGCTTTG